>NZ_DATGCW010000305.1:0-14372 GCF_035311605.1 Saliniramus sp. | reverse complement strand
GTTCAAGCATTTCGAACATTTCTACTTCCACAACTGCCCCTATGAGGGCGTGTGGAAGGACAATCGCCGCCGCCGCACCGAGATCACGCCCACCCTCGACGTGATCCGCACCTACGGCGAGGATTACCGCCTCGTCTTCGTCGGCGACGCCGCGATGAGCCCCTACGAGATCGTCATGGCCGGCGGCTCGGTCGAGCACTGGAACGAGGAGCCCGGCCAGCTCTGGATGGAGCGCCTGCTTGGCCATTTCCACAAGGCAGCCTGGCTCAACCCCGTTCCCGAGGCGCATTGGGGCTATACCCACTCCATCGGCATCGTCCGCCAGCTGATGGAGGGCCGGATGTTCGCGCTCACCGTCGAGGGTCTCGACCGGGCAATGAAGGCGTTATCATGAAAGTATAGCCGTCGATGATTGCTCCAGATTGTATGGCTTGTGTTTGTAATTTTGATGCGAGACTTCTGGGGCCCAAGAAATTTTACAATAAATGGATGGTCAGTGGACTCCCGTTAACACGGTGTTCATTTCGAACGGAAATGCTCCTTTAAATTGTATTTAAGGAGAAAGACCATGAGAAAATGTGCGATTGCCATCATTCTCGCCGTCGCCGCCACGCCACTGCCCGTCGCGGCGCAAGACGCTGCGCCTGACCCCGCTGCGCCTGACCCCCATGTCTTGATCGACGACGCTGTCATTGCCGACGTCCGCGACTTTCTCGAAACCGAGATCGTTCGCCTTTCGGTCACGAACCAGAACGAACGTCACGCCGATATCGACGACGACGATATCCAGATGCTGGATCGGCAATGGCGTACCGAACGCGAGACGGCAGACATGCCGCTGATCGCGGCAACGCTGTCCTCACCGTTGTCCGTCTTTCTTACCCGTGTCCAGGCACAGGCGCTCGGTCTCTATGTCGAGATCTTCGTGACAGACGACAAGGGCCTCAATGTCGGGCAGAGCGCAATCACTTCGGATTACTGGCAAGGCGATGAGGCGAAATTTCAAAAAACCTTTCCAGTCGGCCCCGATGCCGTCTTTATCGACGCGGCTGAATGGGACGATGCGCAGAAAATCTGGCGCGCGCAGCTCAATCTGACGGTTACCGATGCGACCGGCGCGCGTCCTCTCGGCGCCACCACTATCGAGATCAACCTGACCGAGCTGATGCGCCGCAAGGCCGCAATCGCCAGCTGAGCCGTTCCGAGGGCTGACATATCATGGGTAACAATCTCTCCGTCACCAAGAAGGGCCTCGGCGCCTTCCTGATACTTGCGCTTATCGGGGTGGTCGCAGGCCTCGTCTCCTTCGACCGCGCGCGCATGGCCGAACAGGCGATCAAGGATGCGAATGCGGGGCAGGCGCTGGCCTTCGCAACCCGCAATATCGAGAGCGCCATCCTGTCACAGGCTTTTGCGCTGCAGGGCCTCATCCTCACCGGCGATCGCAAGCGGCTCGATGTCTTCGAAGAAAACGTGCGCGCGGCGCAGGCAGGATTCGAGACCCTCTTATCAGAGAGTCGGGCGCTTGACCCGGCCCTGGGCGAATCAGTCATTGCTGCTCGGGAAAGCTGGGAGACCTGGCGCGAAACCCATGTTGCACCGCAGATCGAGCGCATGCGAGACCCGATGACGGTCGACCTCGCGCGTGCCGTGGCCGGCTCTGTCGCTGCCGAGTCCTTGTCCGAAAACAAGCATGCGGATATGGCGACGGTCGCGGAGGCAATCAGCGCAATTCGCGAGAACCTCATTGCGGATCAACGGCAAGCGTTAGGCACAGTCAAGACGGTGGGCATCAGCGCATCCCTCGTGATCGTGCTGGCGGCCATCGGTTTCGCCTGTCTGAATTTCACGATGATCTCGCGCCCGCTCAGGCGTCTTGCGCAGACGACCCAGCGGCTTGCAGAGGGCGATCTTGACGCAGAACCACCTGCGGGCACCCGCGATGACGAGATTGGGCGCATGAACAAGGCGTTGGGCGTCTTTCGTGAGAACATGCTGCGCAACCGTGCTCTCGAAAACGAAAACGCGATCGCACAACGCGAGGCAGCCGAGCGCAAGCGGCGCGAGGAAATGGAGCGACTTGCCTGTGAGTTCGAAGCCTCTGTTATGCAGTTGTCGAACGAAATGCAGGCGGAGACAACGCGTCTCGGCGAATCGGCTGGCGCATTGTCCGAGATCGCAGCGATCACGACGGACCAGGCAGTCGGCGCCTCTGCCGCCTCGGAGGAGACCGCCGTGAATGTCCGCAGCGTCGCCAGCGCAACCGAAGAAATGTCGGCCTCGATCAATGAGATCACGAAACAGGTCAACGCCTCGTCAAGCATGGCGATTGAAGCCGCGAGCGATGTCGCGTGCTCGAACCGATCGGTTTCGAACCTCAACGATGTCGTCGAGCGGATCGGCGATGTGACGCGGCTTATCTCGGAGATCGCCGCCCAGACCAATCTCCTGGCTCTCAACGCCACCATCGAGGCCGCGCGCGCGGGCGAGGCGGGCAAGGGTTTTGCGGTTGTCGCCGCAGAGGTGAAATCACTGGCTGACCAGACCGGCAAGGCGACGGAGGATATCGAGAGCCAGATCGCCGATATGCGCAGCGCTGCGAAAGGCTCCATGCAGGCCGCCACGACAGTCGCCGAGAAGGTAAGCGCCATTACCGAGCGGATGAAAACGGTCGCCGCCACTGCGGAGCAACAGAACGCGACGACTGACGAGATCGCTCGAAACGTGGCCGAGGCCGCAACCGGGACCCAGGATGTCAGCCGCACGATCACGCAGGTCAGCGGCCAGGCCACCCGGACCGGAGAACTCTCGAACGCCGTTCACGCTTCGACGAACACGCTTTCCGAACGCTCTCATGAATTGCGAAAGGCAATGGAGGACTTTGTGGCACGCGTGCGCGCGGCATGATGTGTCACAACGGCATGGCGCGGCGCGCACGCGTACCGCGCCATGCCGGCTTCAGCGCCCCGCGAGCGGATCTGCGCCAAAGCGGTTGGCGCCCGGGGTGCCTTCGAGAATGCCGAGATCGACGATGGCCCAGATCAGGCCGAGGACCGGGACAAACAGGATCAACACCCACCAGCCGGACTTGTCGCGATCATGAAACCGCTTGATGTGCAGCATGATGCCGGCGACCAGCAGCAGAATGCTGAGAATGAACGGGATCAGGCCGTCACTTCCGAACAGCCCGTTCAGAACGAGCCAGGCGCCGAACAGGATGACGACGCCGATCCACCAGCGCTGCCGCTCGATGCGCCCTTCCGGCGACGTGAAGAGATAGGCGAAATCCAGATTGCCCATATGGCCCCCCTTTGAATGCGACGTGATGTCGGTGCCCGATAGTCGTAACGCGATTCGCGCGCGCGACGTAATACCCGGCGGACAATGCACGAACGGCGTTTCCGTTCGGGGTGGGAGTTGATGGGGTCCGGGGTATCGCCCGGCCTCATTACCGCGCCGGGCGGACCCGCATACCGGCAAGACGGAGATAGCCGCGCTTCATCCGGCCGAGATCATCGGCAATGCCGAGCATGGCGGGAACGACGAAGAGGATCACCAGTGCCGAGACCGCCAGACCGAAGCTGAGCGTGATGGCGATCGGGATCAGGAACTGCGCCTGCAGGCTCTGCTCCATGATCAGCGGCGCCATGCCACCCGCCGTTGTCAGCGATGTCAGCAGCACCGCGCGAAAACGATCGACGGAGGAGCCCACCGCCGCCGTTTCATGCGCCTCGCCCTGGCGGACGCGCTCGTTGTAGCGATCGACCAGAACGATCGAGCCGTTCACCAGAATGCCCGACAGCCCCAGAAGCCCGATCATCGAGAGGAAGGCGAACTGGAAGCCGAGCAGCCAGTGCCCGAGCACCGCTCCGATAAAGCCGAAGGGAATGATCGACATCACCAGAAGCGGCTGCGTCCAGTTCTGGAAGACGAGCGCGAGGATCACGTAGATGGCGGCCAGCGCGATGATGGCGCCAAGACCCAGATCGGCGAAGGCGCGCCCCTGCGTCTCCGCCTGACCACCGGTCTGCGTCTGCACGCCGAAGCGCTCGCGGATTTCGGGAAGGATTGCCTCTTCGAGCGAAGCACGCACTTCGCCAGCGGGGGTGATGTCTGAATTGACGTCCGCAGTCACGGAAACCGCAATCTGTCCATCGCGGCGCTGGATCAGGCCGAAGGCTTCGCGCTCCTCGATCGCCACGACATCACCCAGACGCACCATGGCGCCGGAGGGGGTGCGCAGGGTCATGTCGAGCAGGCCGGCAATATCGCCGGTCCGGTCGGGCTGGCGCACACGGATGGTAACCTCCTCGTCCCCGGCGGCGAATCGCATCGCGACGACCCCCTGATAGGCGGCACGTACCTGTGAGGCGATCACCTCGGGGTCGAGGCCGAGCGCCATGCCACGCGGGGTCTGACGCAGGATCAGTTCGTTCTTGCCGAGCGGCGTATCATCCTTGATGCCCGTTGCTGCGGGGTAATCGGCGAGGCGGTCTTTCAACACGTCGGCGGCGGCCTTGAGCGTCAGCAAGTCCGCCCCCGTCAGGCGGATATCGACATCCGAGCCCGGCGGACCGGATGCGCGGGCGCCGATGGAGAACTCGTCGAGGCCGGGAAGCGGAGGAACCCCCTCGCGCAGATAACGTATTACCTGAGGCGTGCGCAGTGAGCGCTCTTCACCGGGGGTGAGTTCGATATCGATCATGGCGAGATTGGAACCACGATCCTGCCCCGCCTGGCCGAGCCGCGCGTAATGGAAGACCACGACGCGCTCGCCATATTCCTCGCCGAGCCGCGCATCGGTTTCATCAATCGCCCCTTCGATCCGGCGCAGATGCGCGAGCATTCGCTCTTCCGACATCCCGGGAGCGAAACGCATCTCGGCGCTGACGAACTCCGCTTCGGGCGTTGGAAAGAAGGTGAACTGTACACGCCCGCCGGCAATCAGCCCGACAGCGAGGATCAGCGCACCGACCACCAATGCCACGGTTGAATAACGCCAGCGTACGGCAATTGTCGCCAGACGGCGCACCGGGCCGTTGCGGAAGCGATCGACGCCGCCCTCCATGCCCTTGCGGATTCGCGTCCAGCGCCCGTCAGGTCCGGATCGCGCCCGTTCCTGCGCCGTGAGCGCGTGGCGCAGATGTGTCGGAAGCACAATGAAGCTCTCGACCAGCGCGGCCGCCAGCGCCACCACCACGACCAGCGGAATCGCCATGATGATCTGCCCGACGACGCCGGAAATCATGAAAACGGGCAGAAACGCCGCCTGGGTCGTCGTCGTCGCCGCGATCACCGGGACCAGCATGCGCATGGCAGCGCCCTCGGCCGCCTCCATGGGCGACTTGCCCTGCTCGTGCAGGGTCACCGCATGTTCGCCGACGATGATGGCGTCATCGACCAGAATGCCGAGCACCAGGATCAGGCCGAGCAGCGAGATCGCGTTGATGGATTGACCCGTCGCCCACATCAGGACGAAGGTCGCAAGCAGCGCCACCGGTATCCCCGCCGCCACCCAGAGCGCGACGCGCGTATTCAGGAAGAGCAGCAGCACCAGAATGATGATCGCCATGCCCATCAGGGCATTCGAACTCAGCGTGGCGATGCGCTGGTCGACCACCTCGGCGCGCACATCGAACAGCTCCGCCGTCACATTGGGCGGCAGCGCGGCGCGCAGGGTCTCGACGTAATCGCGGGCCGCATTCATCGATTCGAGCGTATCGGCACTCTCCGCCCGTTGGATATCAAGCAGAATGGCGGGCTGCCCGTCATGAAACAGCCGCACGCCGCCGTCACGCATGGCGCTGCGCACCTGCGCGATGTCACGTAACAGGATGCGCTCGCCGCCCGGCCCTGCGCTGATCTCGATTTCGCCGATACCCTGGGGCCTGTCGGTTCGCGACAGCGTGCGCAGGGTGCGCTCCGCTCCGCCTTCCAGATTACCCAGAGGCTGGTTCTGATTGATCGCAGCGATGCGGCGCGCGACCTCGTCGCCGGTCAGGCCGAGCCGGCGCAATTCCCGCGAATCCGCATCGACCCAGACCTCGCGCGCACGCTTGCCGACAAAGGTGATCTTGTCGATCCCGGCATTCAGGAACCCGTCACGCGCTTCACGCGCGACCTCCTGCAGCGCGCGCTCCTCGATATCGCCATAGATGGCGAGCATCGCCACGGTCTCGAAGAACTCGACGCGCGTGATCACAGGCGTCTCGGCGGCACTGGGCAAGGTCGTGATCCCCGCCACCGCCTGCTCGACATCGGAGAGCGCCTTGGACATGTCGGCGCCTTCCTCGAATTCGAGGACGATGCGCGCCGAGCCCTCCACCGCATAGGAGGAGATGTTGTCCACGCGGTCGAGGAAGCGCAGTTCCGGCTCCATCACGTCGAGGACACCGGAGGAAATGTCGTCGGGGCTTGCCCCCTGCCAGGCCACCGTGACGAAGATGGTGGGGATCTGGACAGTAGGGAAGAACTGCGTGTTGAGCCGGCCCAATGCCAGCAACCCCAGCAGACAGACCGAGATGGCGAGCAGGTTTGCAGCGACGCGATGATGCAGGAAGCCGCGAATGATGCCCTGGAGGAAACCGCCGCTCACTCGCGCACCTCGACGAGCTGGCCGGCGGCCGCCGCACCGAGGCGTGACACCAGAACCGAAGCGCCATCAGGAATATCGCCCGCGACGATCACCCCCTCGGCCGCAAAGCTGAGCACGTTAACCGGCGCGCGCTCCAGCCGGTCGTCAACAATCAGGAAGATACTGTCTTCATACAGCGCGTCAGGCGGCAGCAATATCGCATCCTCACGCAGAAGATCGGGCATCTCGACCTCGATGAAGGTGCCGGGGCGCAGGACATCGAGGGCAGTGTCGTCGATATCGATCTCGGCATAGGCAGCGAAACTCGCATCCGCGACTTGCGGCGCCACGCGTGTCACGGTCGCCGTGCGCTCAAGCGTAGTGCCACCGGCGCGCCAGATCACGGTGACGTCGCTTCCCGTTATCTCGTCATCCGCCGCAAGGCGCGCATATTGGCTGTCCGACAGTGCAAAACGCGCCTCTAGGCGTTGTGTCGCAACCAGCGTGGCGATGCGTTCATTGCTGCTGATGATCTTGCCCTCCTCGGCCTGCGGCGCCGAGATCAGCGCGTCGAACGGCGCGCGCAGGACCGTATCGTCGAGATTGCGCTGCGCCTGGGCGACACCGAATTCCAGCCGTTCGATCGCCGCATCAAGCTGGTCACGCTGGGCTTCGAACACGGCGAGCTGGCTCTCGCGGGCCTCCAGCGCCGATTCCGCCTGGGAGAGGCGCAGCAACGCGTCGTCGAGCTGGCGCTCCGGCGCGACGCCGCGCTCCGCCAGAGTGCGCAGCCGATCGATCTCGCGTTCGGTGATCGTGAGCTGCTCGCGCGCCCGCGCCATCGCCGCCTCTTCCTGGAGGACACGCGCGTCGAGCTCCGCGATACGGGCCCGGGTCTCGGCAAGATCGGCATTGGCCCGCACCAGTGCGCCCTCGAACGCGAACGGATCGATGCGCAGGAGCTCGTCGCCTTGCGCGACTCGCCCACCCTCGACCAATTGGTCGGACACCGAGACGACCTGTCCCGCCACCAGAGCGCGCAGGTCGACGCTGCGGCCCGCGACGATTTCGCCGTAAAGCGTCAATGTCGGGCGCAGATCGGCCCGCGCGACCGTCACCGCATCGACGAAGCGCGGTTGTTCAGGCTGACGCTCCACCGGCACCGTCGGACGCGTGGCCTGCATATAGGCGAAGCCGGCAAACGCACCGGCCAGAAGCAGCAGCGGCAGGACGATCATCACGAACAGCCGCGTCAGCCTCATCATGCGCTTGCCGAAACCGGCACGCGGCGCATGCGTCTTCGCCAGAAAGGGGGGCTCTTCGCCCGGCCGCGCATCCATCTTCATCGCATCCATTATACAAAGGGCGCCTGCCCCAGGGTCGCCGCTTTATGTAACCGCTTCGCCCAGTCTTCGCACCTGCAAAATCACGTATCTTTACGCAGATGCGGGCCGCCCGGATCAATCTGCTCATATCGTCTGGTCGCCAGAGAATGCAAGGCTTCGGCATGCGGGCAAGCGCTGGCGGCAAATGCCACGCCGATGCGCGCCGTTCAGGGTCGCAAAAGTACCCGATGCAGCGGCGCATCAACGCGCCCAGCGAGACGTTGGACAGCCCTTAATTGTTTAGAGCACGCTCCGACCTGACAGAGTCAGGCCGGGCGCGAGCAGCATTCCGATGCGGAATTGGGCGATATCGTCCGTGCCGAGGCGGTCGCGCATCATTTCGTTGACCGGGAGTATGCCGCCTATCCGGAATGCTCCGGCGCCCAAGAGTGAGCCGACACCGCCAGCGCGCGCACGAAAAAGCGCCCCGGATCGATCCGGGGCGCTTTTCTTCGTGCTCAACCAGCCGGGACAGGCTTCACTGCGCCTCGTCGGGCTGCCATTCCGGGGCCCAGGATGATGTATGACCGGAATTATCTTGAGCTTCCCACATGACATCCCACGCCCGCTCGCGCAGAGAATCGGGCAGCGGGGCCCCGAGCGTGGTCGAGATGAAGGGCACTCCCGCCGCCTCGGAGCGTGGTTCAACGGGTTCCCCGCGGAGGAAGAATGCAAGGGTCTCGGCAGCGAATTCATTATCATTCGTGCGTGCATAGAATGTCGCGTATTCGTGTGCGCTATCGCGCGGCGCTTCACTCGGGCGCTGCATGATCCGAAGCGTGCCGGGATGCTCTCGCCATGTCTCCGGAATCCCCGAAGCGTCAGTGATCTCCCCGGGATGCGGGCGCACGATATGGTCGCGCCCCAGTCGCTCATATGCCTCGGCCATTGACAAGTCCGGGTAAAGGAAAGCAAGAGCCACATCGAGCGTTACCGCATCCTCGGAGGCATGGGTACTGAATTGCGTACCGACCTCGATGACGGTTTCGAGGCCTGCCTTGAGATCCTGCATGGCTGCAGGGGCAACAGAGGTCAGGGCGTGCCCGATTTCATGCGCATACGCATGTTCCGGCATATCGGGATGCGCTTCGCTCGTATCGCTAAGAATCTGCTGTATCCGTGTCGGCGTTTCAAGGAGCATCAGGCCGATATCCGATGCCGTCAGTCCAAGATTGTTTCCCCGCTCCGACAGATCCGCCGGATTGGGGCCGCTCACGTCGATCTTGAGATTTCTGAGCGCCCCCGGAAACTGCTCTTCGATCCTGGGAAGCAGCGAGAGTACGGCATTGCCCATCTCGATGACCTGCTCTTCACTGCGCGGGAAGACGATCTCGCGCCATTCATCGGGCAGATCCGGATTGCTGAGTACGTCGGTCAGAATGATACCGTATTGCCGCAACTCCTCCTGGAGCTCCGCGATCGACGTGACTCCCGTGGTCTCGCCCGCCTGTGAGACACCGGAAACGGCGCCGGCGGGTGTAGCGGGCTGGGTCTCGACGGGCGGGAACGTCGTGCCAGGGGCAAAAACGCCCGGATCTGGCGGGATTTGCCGCTCTGGCTTGAATGAGGGAGTGTGGCGCGTTCGGTTGGCGGTATCGGTATATGGCTGGACACCGTCCACGGTTTGCGGAAAACCCTCTTGGTCTGCCCTTCGCTGTCCGTCAGGGCTGCTCGGCGTATCGGGCCCGAGCAGGCCTTCGCGGGTTTCTTCCATCGGAGGCGGCATGACGCGATCACCCACGACGGCGCGCAGCGCCTGCGGCACCCCGGAGAGCTGGAGCGCGATCCGCAGGCTCGTCGACGGACTCGCCGCCGTGTCCGCGTCGAAGAATCCGGCTTCATGCAGGTTTGCGTATTCCTCCCTGACCTGCGCGAGGGTCCCTTCGATGGTCAGGAACTGCCGCGCGCCGTCGGGATCGGTCGCCAGTGTCATGACCCGGATCCTGTCCTCCGGCCCGGCCCCGGCGTTGAAATCGGCGACATCGCGATATGCGGCGCTGATCGCGGATGTCTCGGTCGGTTGACCGCCGCCAGCGCGGGTCTCGCGATCATGTTCGGGCAGATCCGGAATGGTCAGGGCGACACCGGGCGTCGTGGCGGGGAGAGTGTCGCCAAAACGATAATTCCCCAGGGTTTGCGGGGTCACGGCCGGGCGCGCCCCGGCTTGCGCGCCATCGGGGAGAAAGTCCGGATTGATGAAGACGCTGCCGTCTTCGCGCAAGATGGTGATGATGACGTCGGGATCATCTGCCGAGACCATCATGCGTCGTCCGTCGGGGAGGGTCTCCCAGGCAATGTGACCGTCGAAGGTCACGCCCTCCTCGGCCAGGGCGCGCATCAGCGCGGCCATGTCATCCGGATTGGCGGTCGATTGCGCCATGGCGAGTTCGGTGAGAAGCGTCGCGACGCCGCCTGCGAGACGCGCCGCACCGGCACCGAGCGGAACGGCCATGCCCTCCATGCCCAGCCGCCGCAGTGCTTCCAGCACACCCTGCCCGACGAGTTCGCCCGCCGGCGCCGCAGCCTGCGCGACGAGCGGCTGACCAGCCGTCGGCATGGTCGGTGATGCCGGCCCTGCCGCCTTGGTCATGGATGAGGCGAACGCAGCGTGAGAAGCACCGGGAGCGTCGGAGACCTTGCCGCCGGCAAGCGGGGGAAACGAAACGGATAATGTCATGGGTCAAACCATTTTAATGAATAAATAATAGTATAAATTATAATTGATTTAAAATAAAGAGATTTAATATGCTTTTTGAGCATGCATCAGAAAATTTCAAACCGATTCGCCCTATCCGGCGCCGTGACGATCAATCGCCACAAAATGAATATTTATGTATTAATTATATAATTAAAATTTATAGTTGATATTATCTAATTATATTTTTATAGTTAATTAATTGCTATTTTTGAGTTCATGCATCCCGTTGTTTCAAGCATTGCCCGGAGTTGCGATCATGGTGAGTATCGGCCCATTTTCCACGCCCCTTTCCCAGACTCAGCTGAAGGGCCCGCCCGGCGATGACTTCGGTCTCCCCGGATCGACCGAAAAGGGCTTGGCAGGACAGGGCCTGGCAGGTGCCGATTCGCATCTGGCATTCGTCCAGCCGGAGCGCGGCGCCAGTCCCAATCTGTTTCGTGGCGCCCTGAATTTGCTCGAGGCGGGGTTCCGCGGCGCTGGCGCGCTGGCCGGTTACATCGTCGGCACCGGCGCCCAACTGCTGGAACAGCTTCTTTCCAATCCCACGGCGGATACGCGTGAACTTGTCGGCATCATACGTGATCTCCAGGCGCGGGGGCTGAATATCGACAGCGCCGTCGGCATGCGCGAGCTGCCGAACGGTGATATCGGCGTCTACGACTTGAGCAACCCCGATGATCGGTTCCCGCCACTCCTTGCCGTCATCAAACAGAACGGCGATGTCGCAATCCAGGCGCGGGGATCGGACGCTCCCGCCATGCCCGAATGGAACCCCGGCGACCGCAGATTTCCCGAATGGCAAGGGCTGGATGTCGAACGGGGCGGTTGGCGACCGGGCGGCATCCGACTGGATACGATGCCTGGGACCGAGCGCCTGGAGCTCAATTTCGAGCGTTTATGGGATCCTGTGGAATTCGACCAGCGCCTCGAGCAGAACATCGAGCAGCAAAGGAACCAACGATCCACAAACACGCCTCCCTTCTTCGACCCGAAGCGCCGCCCCAACGACTTCGACACCACCGGCGCTCCCGAGCTCCCCGGCTCAACACCACTGCATGGCGGATCCGCACAGAACGACGATGCGGTTGAGCGCCTGATGGAAGCTCTGGAAGCGGCACGGCGCATCACTCTCGATCCGGGCGGGTTCTTCGGTAACGGGGTCGATCCGCGCGATGCCATGTACGAGCGCTACGGCTATATCGGCCTTTTCGCCTATGATCTCGTGCAGGCGCAGAACAGCCCGCAGGACGGCTCGGGCGGCATTGCTGCGGCGGCCGGCGCATCCGCAGCCGTCGCGAATTATCTGCGCGTCCTCCCGGCGGAAATCGCGGCCGCCATTGTCAATAACCTCGCAGATCGCCTGGGCACGGTTCCGGACCTCTACCGCGACGCCCTCGCACAGGCCCTCGAGAAGGGTGATCCGGAGGATCCCGCGATTCAGCGGGCAAGACAGCTCCTGAGCGAAGCAGGCGCAGCCGATGATGCGCCCGCTGATGCCCTCCCGGCGCTCACGCCGGACGAAGAGGCCATCGTCGCGCGTGAAATCCGGGCCGGCACTTTCACGCGCGAGGTCTTCGAGGCGTTCCGTGAAGCCAATCCGGACATGCCCGTCGTGGAACTGGTGATCGAACTCTCGATGCTCATGCAGGGATACGATTCGAAGCTGAACATGCCCGATCTCTACGGGCAGACATCGGAAGCGGGCGCCCCTGTCAATACCCACGTATTCGGAGCGGATCCCGCTCTCGATGCCAGGACCATCGAAGCGCTCGACAGCCTGATCGCGCTCGGTGAATCCGGCGTTCCGCTCGATCCGCGCACCGAGGCTGCGGTGATGATCGCCGACCAGATCCGCAAGAACCTCGACACCATCGACCATGCACTGGTGATAACGGATGCACAAGGCCAACCGCTGGGCATGATGGTCTATACCACCTACCCCAATCCCGACGATCCGACAGGCCCGTGCGTCCTGTTCATTGAAGACATCGTCAGCTTCGCCCCGGGACAGGGTATCGGCCTCAAGCTGCTGCAGGAGGGATTCGCGCGCAGCGAGGGTATCCTCGAGCTGATCTCGCTGCCGGGCGCGGAAGAATACTATCTGAGCCTCGGTGCCGAGATCGTGCCGCCGGATCCCGATGCACCGTTCGCGACAAATTTCTATCCGCATCTGCGCTGGACGGATCGCCCCGAGCGCCGAGGCGATGACGCCGGCGGTGCGTCCTCGACGCAGCGCGCACCGGTGCCGGATCAGGCAACAGGCGGAACCGGAACCGTCCGTCAGTATGGACAGGATCCTGCGTTGGATGCAGCGCTGATGCAGATGCTGGAGCAAGAGGTCGCCATGGGCGATCCCACCGACCCCGACGTCACCGAATATGAGACGGACAGGGCAGAGATCGCCGCACAGATCATGACCAGCTTGCGAGGCAACGGCTCTGACGGGGCGCTGGTGCGCATGGATGACGATGGCCGACCGACGGGTGTGTTGCTCTACAGCCATATCGCTCACCCCGATGAGCCCGGGCGTCTGAGCACCCTGATGGTGGAGGACGTCATCAGCTTCGCACGCGGCGCCGGCCTTGAACTTTTGCAAGAGGCGTATGATCGCAGTGAAGGCTTCATGATGCTCTATGCCCTGCCTGGCGCTCTTCCCGCCTATCTCAGATATGGCGCGCAGGAGGGATCCGCTTCACCGGAGAACAACCAGCAGCTCCCCGCCGATTTCCGGGACAGCGATGATCCCATGCTCCTGTTCTGGCGACAGCGTCCGCAGCGGGCCGAGCAAGGTCAGTAACCAACGACACTGACCGGCATGCCGACCGACGCGGCAGCAACCCGCGCCGGTCGCAGCCGGGCAGCGTGATCCGGCGACATGAGCAGATCATTTTTTTTTCGAAGTGGACAAATCAATGGATTTCCCGGGCGTCCGGAACATGCAGGCAATGCTATCACCCGAAACACGCTCCCACGGAGCCGGGACTGCCTTCGCCGGTGCGCTGGGCGCGCCTGATGCGACGATGACCAAGGGCGCAGCGCCGCTCGGCGCACCGGGTGCAGTTCCGAGCGCACCGACCGGCACGGTCGGTGGAGGCGGCGCGATCGACGAAAACCGCGTTGCGCGTCAGATCTATACTGTCTGCTTCGGGGATGCCGGCGACCATGGCGGCAATGCGTTTCAGCGCACCTCCGAGGGGCTCTCGACAAACTCCGACATTGACGGTGCGATCGCGGCGATGAGGCTCCGCTTCCGCGACGAGTTGGCCGAAATGCAAGAGCTGCATTCGCCCGAGGAACTGCGCGACATTGCCCGCGCCGGTGCAAAAGTCGTCGTCAAGGCCGTTGAGCGCGACGATATAATCGGCTTCCTGCACCAGTTTCAAGCCAATATTTTCGCCGGCATGAACAAGAAGAGCCAGGAGATCCTCCACGATCGCGGCATTGCCGAAAGCGGCAACTTCGTCGGACCGGACAGGCAGTTCCCGGAATGGGGAGGCGGAGGCGGCCTGTTGGATCCGCAGCGGCCGATCCCGGAATGGGGCGGCCTCGGCGGCGGGTCTGACGGCGGATCCGGCGGCTGGCGACCGGGCGGCGTGACGATCGGCCCGATGCCGGGCATGCCGGACGATTTCATGCAAAGCAGCGGGTTCGAAGGGCCCCGTCCCGATTTCGATGAGATCGGGAGGCGGATGGATGAGCTTCAAAGACGCGGGAT
>NZ_DATGCW010000304.1:0-9134 GCF_035311605.1 Saliniramus sp. | reverse complement strand
GGCCGGGGGTGAGGGGCGCTGATGACGCGTGGTGCGCCATCCGGCAAATGGCCCGCCGCCACCCTCACCCCTGTCCCCTCTCCACAAGGGAGAGGGGAACCCCGGCAGCGATCGCGGCGCAAAAATCACCAGCCGCGTGGCTGATGCAGAGCGCGCTCCCCTCTCCCGCCGTGGAGAGGGGCCGGGGGTGAGGGGCGCTGATGACGCGTGGTGCGCCATCCGGCAAATGGCCCGCCGCCACCCTCACCCCTGTCCCCTCTCCACAAGGGAGAGGGGAACCCCGGCATTGATGGGGGTGCAAGGAATGGGAGACGGGGACGGCATGTCAGAGCGGAAATCGGAGGCCATGCGCCGGCAAGCAGCAGAAGCCGATTTTCCGCAGCAGTTGCGGAATCGCGCGCGGGCCATGCGCAAACAGCCGACAGAGGCGGAACGGAAGCTCTGGTGGCACTTGCGCCGGCGGATTGTGCTTCATGGAACCTATTTCCGCCGACAGGTTCGGCTGGGGCGCTATATCGTGGATTTCTGCTGCCTCAAGGCAAGGCTCGTGGTCGAGGTTGATGGCGGGCAACATACGCGCGATTCCATCGCGCGCTACGATGCGGCGCGCACGCATGAACTGGAGGGGCAGGGCTTTACCGTGCTGCGCTTCAGCAATACGCAAGTGCTTCAAGAGATTGATACCGTCATCGAGACAATTTACGCGCATCTTGCCGGGGGATGCCCGCGAAACCTGCCGCGTTAACCTATGCTCATGCCGAAGCGCACCCTCCATGAAGGCTGCACCGGAACTCCCCTCTCCCGCCGTGGAGAGGGGAGGGACGCGCTGCCTCACTCTCGTGCGCTATGCCGTTCTGGCGAGGTCAGGGCGGGCTGGGTTCGGTCGAGCGGGAGCAGGGCGGGTGCGTCGCCGGGCGGGGCGTGGCGCAGCACGCGATATTGGCCGCCGTCATCGCGGTGCACGGTATAGACGAGTTCGCCATCGACCTCCGGCACCTCGCGCCGACCACGCAGGATGAGCGCCGTCATCGCGAAGATGAACACCGGCGGCACGATCAGCCAGAGCGCCTTGATCCAGTCCGCCAGCGATTGATACGTGCCGAGAAATGCCTGAAACGCCGATATCTCTTCCATGCTCGAACTCCCCGAAAACCATTCAAAACCGGGTTTGCGTGGTCACCAGAGGATCGCTCTGGTGACCGGGGAGCTAGAAAGCCGCCTGTAGACGACCGCGCTGGCCTTTGGGCCGGAGCCTTGAACATACGCCAGCGCCTCCCCGGCCATGAAGGTCGAGGAGGTGCCTTTTCGGTCGCACCGACCGCTACAGGAAGGGGATTCTAGGCCCCGGGACCGGATTTCACCGACCCTGTGGCGACATTAAAACACGTATCAGGCATTGAAAAGAGTGGTTTTGGTTGTATTGGCGCACAACTGACCGCACCGCAACTCCCCTCCACGAGGCAGAGGGGAGCGCGCGCTGCATCGACCGCGCGCCTTGCAGCGGCGGGCTTAATCAGCGAATTCCGGTTCCTCGCGCATCAGATTGCGTTTGACGCTTTCCAGATGCAGGCGGGCGCTCTCGGAATCGCCGTCGCGCATCTGGTCGTAGGTCTTTTGCGCGATATCGGGTTCGACCGGGGTGAGCTTGCGGCCGGTGCTCATGGCGAGGACCTGCACCTCGCAGGCGCGCTCGAGATAATACAGATCGTCCCAGGCCTCGGCGATCGAGGGGCCGATGACCATGACGCCGTGGTTTTTCATGAAGACGATATCGGCATCCCCCATGGCGCCGGCGATGCGGTCGCCCTCGGCCTCGTCGAGGGCGAGCCCGTTATAGTCGCGGTCGATGGCGGTGCGACCGTAGAATTTCAAAGCCGTCTGGCCGGCCCAGACCAGCGGATCGCCCTCCACCATGGAAAGCGCCGTCGCATGGGGCATATGCGTGTGGAAGGCCACGCGTGCACGCGGCAGGCGCATGTGCAGGCGACCATGGATATAGAAGGCTGTCGCTTCCGGCTGGCCCACGCCGGAAATCACGTTGCCGTCATAATCGCAGACCAGCAGGCTCGACGCGGTAACCTCGGAGAAGGAGAGCCCGTAGGGATTGACGATGAAGAGATCGTCGCGTCCCGGCACGATGGCCGAGAAATGGTTGCAGATGCCCTCGCTCATGCCCAGCCGGGCCGCCATGCGAAAACAGGCGGCGAGATCGACCCGTGCGGCCTGGAGCGCCTCCTCGTCGATGGCGCTGTTGCGCAGGATGGCGGGGCTTGTGCCCGTCGCCTTGAATTCATGAGCCATGATCGTCCTCCGTCGGGATCGTGCCGGGCGCGCACCGGCATGACCGGCGCGACGCTTGAACTTCGAAGATCATGATCGCGAGGCGCCCGCCCGGCGGCAAGCCGCTTTTGCACACACTCTCATGCGAAGGATCGGAAGGGCGGCACAAACCCGGTTGCGGGATCCTGGCGATGCCCGTGAAGCATGACAAGTATCCTGGGGGCTCCTTCGGCGTATCAAACGCAATCATTTAATATAAACGCGAGCATTATGAAATATCATTCATATTCTGGCGCAATTCCGGCATTTTTCGGACAATTCTGGCCAGCGCCATTGCCATCTGCGATCAGCGCCTCTAGTGTATGGACATACCGAAGCTGTAACGCCTCCTCCGGTGATTATTATCCCGGAGCGGGATTTTTCTTTGTTACGGCATGCCAAGGGATACAATGACCGATACGCCAAAACGCGACAAGATCGCCGTGCGCAACCTCTACAAGGTTTTCGGCGACCATCCTCAGGAAGGGATGCGGCTGATCCGCGAAGGGCGCGACAAGGACGAGATCTTCGCCGAGACCGGGCAGACGGTCGGCGTCGTCGATGCGAACTTCACCATCCGCGAGGGCGAGATCTTCGTGATCATGGGTCTTTCGGGCTCCGGCAAGTCGACCATGGTGCGCATGTTCAACCGTCTCTACGAGCCGACCTCCGGGTCCATCGAGATCGACGGTGAGGATATCGTCAAGCTGGACAACGAGGGCTTGCGCAAGCTGCGTCGCGATACCGTGAGCATGGTTTTTCAGTCCTTCGCGCTGATGCCCCACATGAAGGTGATCGACAACGTCGCCTTCGGGCTCGAACTGGGCGGGATATCGCGGCACGAGCGCCACCGGCGCGCCATGACGGCGCTGGAGCAGGTGGGCCTCGCGGCCAATGCCGACAGCTACCCGGACGAGTTGTCCGGCGGTATGCAGCAGCGCGTCGGTCTGGCCCGTGCGCTGTGCGCCGATCCGCCGATCCTCCTGATGGACGAGGCCTTCTCCGCGCTCGACCCGCTGATCCGCTCCGAGATGCAGGACGAGTTGCTGATGCTCCAGGAGGAGAAGCAGCGCACCATCATCTTCATCAGCCACGATCTCGACGAAGCCATGCGCATCGGCGACCGCATCGCCATCATGCAGGGCGGCGTCGTGGTGCAGGTGGGCACACCGGAGGAAATCCTGAAGAATCCGGCCAATGACTATGTGCGCTCGTTCTTCCGCGGTGTCGATGTCTCCAAGGTGCTCACCGCCCGCGATATCGCGCGCCGCACCCAGGTCACGCTGATCGACAAGCCCGAGCAGGGTCCGCGCGCGGCGATTCGTACACTGGAATCCCATGATCGCGAATATGGCTACGTGATCGGGCGCAATCGACGCTTTCTCGGCGTGGCCAGTCTCGCCACTCTCGACGAGGCGCGCAAGGCCGACCAGCCGCTGGAGAAGGCGCTGCTGCCCGATTGCCCGACGATCAGCCCCGAGGCGCATCTGGGTGATCTGATGAATGTCGTGGCGACCACCCCCTATGCCGTGCCCGTCATTGACGAGAACGGGCGCTATGCCGGCGCCGTCTCGCGTTCCGCGCTGCTGCAGGCGCTCGACAACATGATCACCGAGGACAAGCCGGCCATGGCGGCGGCTGCCGATCCGGTCCCGCCACAAAACGAAGCCCGGGAGGGCGTGTGACATGAACGCCCAGTTCAACCCGCTGCGCCCCTTTGATACCTGGCAGCTTCCCTTCACTGACTGGATCGACGTCTTCTTCGACTGGATTTCGGGCGCGCGCAACTTCTTCCGCGCCGTACGCCAGCCGGTCGACTGGGTGCTCGAAACCGTCGAGGGGACGCTGCAATTCCTGCCGCCGACCCTGATGATCGGGCTGGTCGCGCTGATTGCGTGGCAATTGGTGGGACCGCGTCTGGCGATCGGCTCGTTCCTCAGCCTGTTCTTCCTCGGTCTCATCGGGGCCTACGAAGAGGCCATGACGACGCTGTCGCTGGTGCTCACTGCCGTGGCATTCTGTGCTGCGATCGGCATTCCGCTTGGCATCCTCACATCGCGCAGCGATCGCTTCGAACAGGGGCTGCGCCCTGTGCTCGACACGATGCAGACGACACCGGCCTTCGTCTATCTGGTGCCGATCGTCGTGCTGTTCGGCATCGGCAACGTGCCGGGCGTGATCGTGACGATCATCTTCGCCGTGGCGCCCCTGATCCGTCTCACGAATCTGGGCATTCGCCAGGTTCCCAAGGATGTCATCGAGGCCGCGCTCGCCTTCGGTGCGTCGCGCCGCCAGCTGCTCTGGCGTGTGCAATTGCCGCTGGCCACGAAAACCATCATGGCCGGGGTGAACCAATCGCTGATGCTGGCATTGTCGATGGTCGTCATCGCGTCGATGATCTCCGTGGGCGGGCTTGGCCAGATGGTCCTGCGCGGCATCGGACGCCTCGATATGGGTCTCGCCGTGATCGGTGGTATCGGGATCGTCGTACTCGCGATCATCCTCGACCGCATGACCCAGGCGCTGGCCCAGAGCGAGCGCGAACGCGGCGGGCAGCGCATGCTCGACCGCGGGCCGATCGGTTTCCTGCGCCGGCTCACCGCCGGCAATGGGGGCGGCAAGTCGGAAGCTGACGTCAAGCCCCGGAGTGACGACGAGCCGGAAACGGCTTCCGGGCCGTCCACACAGTCCGCGAGCAGCAAGGCCGCCGCCTGACCCTTTTCGGCACGCATCGCCCTGTGCGGTGTGCGCCGCCGGATGCCTCTTCAGCTGCGGCTTGCGTCGCGGCAGGCATCTTATGCGGGTCTGTCGTTCAGACCCGCAAGTTAAAGACCAATCCGAATGGAACTATAGGAGTCATCATGACCAAGCATTTCCGCACTGTCAGCGCCATGGCGCTCGCCACCGCGATCGGCTTTTCCGCCAGCGCGGCTCAGGCCGACGAGCACATGCCAGGCGAAGGCGTCAGCGTCCAGCCGATCACCTCCGGCATCGCCGAGGAAATCTTCCAGCACGAGATCCTGTTCGAGGGCCTGCGCCGGCTCGGTTACGAAGTGGAGGATCCGCTCGAAGCCGAATATGCCGTGATGCATGTCGCGCTCGGCCAGGGCGATGCCGATTTCACCGGCGTGCACTGGAACCTGCTGCATGAGGAATTCTACCAGAATTCCGGTGGCGATGAGCAGCTGACGAAGATGGGCAATCTCATCGCCAACGTGCTGCAGGGCTACCTGATTGACAAGGCGACCGCCGACGAATACGGCATCACCAATCTCGAGCAGCTGCAGGATCCGGAAATCGCCGCGATCTTCGATGCCGATGGCGACGGCATGGCCGACCTGACCGGCTGTAATCCGGGTTGGGGCTGCGAGCTCGTGATCGAGCATCAGCTTCCGGAATACGGTCTCGGCGACACGGTGCGTCACAATCAGGGCAGCTACTTCGCGCTGATGGCCGACACCATCGCGCGCTTCGAGCAGGACGAGCCGATCCTCTACTACACCTGGACGCCGCTCTGGGTTTCGGGCGTGTTGGTGCCGGGTGAAGACGTCGAGTGGCTGGAAGTGCCCTATACCTCGCTTCCCGGCAACGATGATGCCACGCCCGAGGACACTTCCGCCAACGGCCTCAATCTGGGCTTCGCCGTGGACGATATCCGTGTGCTCGCCAACCGCGACTGGGCCGAAGCCAATCCGGCTGCCGCCCGGTTCCTCGAGCTCGTCGAGATCGACATCAACGACGTCTCCGCCCAGAATCTGCTGATGCGTGACGGCGAGGATTCGATGTCCGACATCGAGGCACATGCGGATGCGTGGATCGAGGAAAACGCCGATACGTTCGAGGGTTGGGTCGAAGAGGCTCGCCAGGTCGAGTGATCGCCTGACAAACGGCGCAATGCGCGTTCGACAGGATACGGGCGGTGCCGTGATGGCGCCGCCCGTTTTCGTTCAGGGGATCGCGCGCGGATCGCCGTAGCGGCCGGTCCAGTATTTCTTCAGGCCGTCGCCGACAGCGCCGAACAGCATCAGCAGCGATCCCGTGATGAACAGCCAGACTCCGAAGGTCAGCCACCCGTCGAAGGCCGGCAGGAAGAAGATCGAACCGACAAAGAATGTCGCGTTACCCACCACACCGATGCTGATATGGATCCACTCGTATTCCACCAGAAACCGGTGCAGCGTCTGCCGTCTGTTCATGTCGCCAAGCTCCCCTGTTGCGTTCTCGCGCGCCTTCCGTCTTGCCGTGGCAGCCGCCTGAGCGCAAGCAAAGCATGTCGAAGGCGGCGCGCGGCCTGCTGCCGTGAAACGCGAAGGCTTCGGTGTCAGCCGCGCTCGCGCGCGAATGAGCGGGATGGTTCGCCCCTTGCGATGCGAGTAGCTTCAGCTTCGGCGATGGCGCGGTCCATCGGGGCGCGGTCGATGGCGCCGGAGAAATTGCTGCGGGTGCCCATCGATTCCGCGAAATGGATGAAGCGCTCATGCGCCACCGCGTAGAGCCGGCGGATTTCGGCGAGTGGATTAGGGTGGTCATCGGCGCGCAGATCGAACCAGGGATAATCCTCGCTGCGATGCAGACGCAGCCCCGCCGATTGCGTCCCGCGCTTGTCGCCACCGGCCGCCTCGCCGGCCTCCATCGCCGTCATCATCCGCGCCGCGAGCGGGCCGGGCGCCGCGAGAAAGGCGTCGAGGGTCGCCTCCACCACCTGCGGACCGGCGAGCATGTTGCCGGCGACGGAGACACCCGGCGCGCTCACATGGCCGGCCCAATCAACACAGGATGCGCCGGTATGCACGGCGATGGCGCCATCGGCGTCGATCAGATGGATCTGGCGGTGATCGGCGCCCGCATCGCGGGCGACGAGATCGGCGATCACGGCCTCGCCCGCCTCCCCGGCGGCGCAAAGTTCCGCCGCCTCCATGCCCCAGAGCGGATTGATGAAGGCCTGGCTCGCCACTGCAGCACGCCCGCCTCGGATATAGGGCACGATCGCGCCGACGGCAAAGAAGCGGCTCGCCACGGCGATACCGCGATGGCCGGTTTCAGGGCACAGGGCCACGATGGAAAAGGTCATGCTGCGTTACTCCTTTAAGAGCGCGCTCCGACCTGACGGAGTCAGGCCAGGCGCTCCAGATCATTTTTTGGCGCATCATTTTCTCCGTCAGCCGATATCCACCTGACGGCATGATGCTATGGATAGCGGGCGCTCAGCGCCCCACCGCATAAGTCTGCATCAGACGCGGCGTTGCCGCTGCCCGCAACCGCCCGTCCGCCTCGCGCCGCGCCGCGCCGCCGTCAGCCGCCCGACGCTCCAGGGCCCGGCAACCTCGATGCGATGCCCCCGCGCGCGCAGATCGGCGATCGTCTGCGGCGCGAAGCGGCCTTCGATGACCAGGTGGCCGGGGCGCACATTGCTCGGATAGAACGATTCCTGGAAATGCCCGCTATGGAACAACGGCGCGTCGATCGCCTGTTGCAGGCCTTCGCCGTAAAGCACATGGCGCAGGAAGAAGACGAGCTGGCACTGGTCCTGCTGGTCGCCGCCGGGCTTGCCAAAGGCGAGCCGCGTGCCGTCGTCGCGTATGGCGAGGCTTGGCGAGGCTTGGCGAGAGCGTGGTGCGCAGACGCCGCCCCGGCGCGAGACTCGTGGGCATCCCCTCCTCCAGCCAGAACATCTGCGCGCGCGTGTTGAGGGCAAAACCCAGCCCCGGCACGACCGGCGATGATTGCAGCCAGCCACTGCAGGGCGTCGCCGAGACCATGTTGCCGTGGCGGTCGATGATGTCGAGATACACGGTATCACCGCGCTTTTCCGTGCGATGCGCCATGGTCGGCTCACCCGCCCCAGCGCCTCCGGCAGAAGCGCCCGTAGCGCCCCGTTCGGCATTGGCGCGGGCCATCAGCGCCTGATGATGGAAACCGGGGATCTCGCCAGGGCGCTGCTCGAGCGAGGCTTGTGGCTCGATCAGGGCGCGGCGGCGCGCGGCATAGGCGTCGCCGAGCCGCGTGTCCAGGGGCACCAGCGCATGGTCGGGATCGCCGCAATAGGCCTCGCGATCGGCGAAGGTGAGCTTGATCGCCTCGGTCACCGCATGCACGAATTCCGGCCCGCCCGGTTCGGCCTCCTCGAGGCCGCAGCCTTCCAGCATGGCGAGCGCCAGCGGTAGGGCCGGGCCCTGTTCCCAGGCGCCCGTCTTGAACACCTCCCAGCCCTTGAAGCGCCGTGAGGCCGGCGCCTCGAAATGCGCCTGCCAGCCGGCCATGTCAGCGCCGGTGAGGACGCCCTTGTGGGCGCGCCCCGTCACATCCATCGCTTCCGCCTCACGCAGGAAGGTTTCGATGCGCTCGGCGATGATCGCGGTGGCGACGGTCAGCGTGGCCTGCACGATGATCGGCGGCGCGATGTTTGGCAGGATCTAGCGCGCAAGGGTCGAGAATTGCCCGACCCCGGCAGCCCGCACGCTCTCGACGTAATCCTCCGTCTTCACCGCCAGCGTCTGGCCGCGCGTCAGCCGGATGAAGATCGGTGTCGCCGAGAGGTCGATGCCGATCATCCTATTGGGCAGGGACGGCCCCAGGAAAGCGGCGAAGGCGATGGCGAGGATCAGGAAGGGCACGGCGAGCAACGCCTCGGTCATGCGCGAGATGGTGGCATCGGTCCAGCCGCCGCGCCAGCCGGCTATGACGCCAAGCGGCACACCGGCGAAGACGGCGATCATCACCGAGACGACGCCCGCGAGCAGCGAGGCCTGCGCACCCCAGATCATGCGCGAGAGCAGGTCGCGCCCGTTCTGGTCGGTCCCGAGCAGGTAGTCGGA
>NZ_DATGCW010000303.1:0-35567 GCF_035311605.1 Saliniramus sp. | reverse complement strand
GGGGCAACGGGGATACGGAGTTCCGCGAGAGCGACTGCCTCGTCGCCCTGACCCTCGACGAGCAATCGATCGGGCGCGGCAGTCCCGACCAGGAGCATGAGCGCGCGGTCGCGATCTACGACATCCTCGAATCGAACCATTTCCGCATTCCCGAAACGGATGCGGGGCCCTACTGGCTCAAGCTCGGCATCGTCGAGCGCCGCCTCTCTTTCGGGATCATGACGCAGGACGGCGCGCCGGTGATGACGCATCTGCTGTCGCTGACGCCGTTCAGACGCATCATCCGCGATTACGGGATCGTCTGCGACAACTACTACAACGCAATCCGCACCGCCTCCGCCGCCCAGATCGAGGCAATCGACATGGGGCGGCGCGGCCTCCACAACGAGGCGGCGGATCTGCTGGCGCAGCGCCTCGAAGGCAAGGTAACCGTCGATTTCGACACGGCGCGGCGCATATTCACGCTGATCTTCGCCCTGCACTGGAAAGGCTGAGCGCCGTGAGCGCCGCCGATGACAAATCCCGAGTACAATCCGCCAAAGTGCAGTCAGTGCTCTTCGTCTGTGGCTACAACGCGATTCGCTCGCCCATGGCTGAGGGTCTGGCGCGGCATTATTTTGGCAAATCCGCGTATATCCAGTCCGCCGGCGTGCGCAAGGGCGAGCCGGACGGCTTCATGAGCGCGGTGATGGAGGAAATCGGCATTGATGCGAGCCGCCACAGGGCGCGCACTCTCGACGAGCTGGAGGAATGGGAGGGGCTGAATTTCGATCTGATCATCACCCTCACGCCGGAAGCCCACCACGCCGCCCTCGAACTCACCCGTACTATCGCGGCGGATGTCGAATACTGGCCCACACCTGATCCATCCCTCGAACAGGGCTCACGCGAGCAGCGACTCGACGCCTATCGGGACGTGCGCGACGGGCTCGCGCATCGCATTCGCGAAACGCTGAAGGACCGGCTCGGCTCCTGAGCGGCTCGTGATGATGCGCCCATCCCGGCTGCCGCACCGGCGATGTCACCGACGGGCTATGATCGCCGCCATGATCGGCTATGCTGGGGGCAGTGAAGAGCAATCAAGGGGAGACCAGCCCATGGACATGTCAGATCAGCGCACCATCGCCGCTCCGCGCGAGGTGGTCTGGGCCGCCTTGAACGATCCGGAGGTGCTCAAGGCCTCGATCCCGGGCTGCGAGGAGATCGAGAAGCATTCCGATACCGAGATGGCCGCGAAAGTCACGCTCAAGATCGGCCCGGTGAAGGCTTCCTTCAAAGGCCAGGTGACGCTCTCCGACATTGATCCGCCGAAAGGTTACACCATCAGCGGCGAGGGCACCGGCGGCGCGGCGGGCCACGCCAAGGGCTCGGCTGCGGTGCGGCTCGAGGAGGATGGCGAAAACACGATCTTGCATTACGACGTCAAGGCGCAGGTCGGCGGCAAGATCGCCCAGCTCGGCGGGCGCCTGATCGATTCGACCGCGAAGAAGCTCGCTGGCCAGTTCTTCGACAATTTCTCCAGCATTGTCGCCCCGCCACCGGAGGGCGAGGAGACCGAGGAAGCCGCCGACGGCAACAGTAAAGGCTGGTTCGGCAAGATGTTCAGCAAGAAGAACGAAGGCAGCTCGCAACCGTGAGCGAGACGCATCTGGATGTGCGCGAGGCAATTACCGGACGTCGCTCGGTTCGCGCCTTCAGGCCCGACGCGGTGCCACGTGAGACGGTTGCCGAAATCCTCGCCATTGCCGCACGCGCGCCATCGGGCACCAATATGCAGCCCTGGCGCGTGCATGTGCTCGCAGGTGACGCGAAAGATGCACTTTCGCGGGCTGTACGCGCCGCCCATGATGCCGGGCCGGCAGGCGGGGCGGAATATCGCTATTATCCGGATAAGTTCTTCGAGCCCTATCTCGGACGCCGTCGCAAGGTGGGCTGGGACATGTACGGGCTGATCGGCATCGAGAAGGGCGATCATGCGGCGATGCACGCCCAGCACGGTCGCAATTACGCCTTCTTCGACGCGCCTGTGGGCATGATCTTCACCATCGACCGGCGCCTCGAAATCGGCTCATGGCTCGATTACGGGATGTTCATGCAAAACGTCACGCTGGCTGCGCGCGGCTTCGGACTGGAAACCTGTCCGCAGGCGGCATTCGCCCCGCATCAGGGCGTGGTGCGGGAGGCCTTGAAACTGGATGAGCGTGAAGTCGTTGTCTGCGGCATGGCGCTTGGCTACGAGGATCGCGATGCGCCGATCAATGCGCTTCGCACGCAGCGTGCGGCGGTTGAGGAGTTCGCCGATTTCTCCGGCTTCGATGGCGCGTAGCAGCCGGCGCAGCAACGGACAGGTTTCATGAAACTGTTTTCCTGTGGCGTGTGCGGCTCCACCGTGCATTTCGATTCGATCCGTTGCGAGGCCTGCGGCACGGCGCTCGGCTTTGCACCGGATATCTGCGATATCGCCATGTTTCGCGATGATTCCGGCATGGCCGAGGACCGTTACGCCGGGCGCTGGCGGCGTTGTGTGCACAATACCCCCGATGAGGGGTGCAACTGGCTGGTCGCCGAGGCCGATGACGATCCGTGGTGCCGGTCCTGCCGACTGAACCGCGTCATTCCCGATCTTGGCGATCCGCGCAACCGGGAACTGTGGAAGCGGCTGGAGGAGGAGAAGCGCCGCTTCGTCTATTCGGCAATGCGGCTCGGCCTGCCGATCACGCCGCGATCCCGTGATCCGCAAGGCCTCGCCTTCGATTTCCTTGCAGACGGTCCGGGCTTCTCCGAGCGGGTCCTGACGGGCCATGCCGACGGTTTGATCACCATCAATATCGCGGAAGCCGATCCGGTGGAGCGCGA
Organism: Saliniramus sp.; assembly: GCF_035311605.1. Classification (NCBI taxonomy): domain Bacteria; kingdom Pseudomonadati; phylum Pseudomonadota; class Alphaproteobacteria; order Hyphomicrobiales; family Salinarimonadaceae; genus Saliniramus; species Saliniramus sp. The sequence goes on along the minus strand of NZ_DATGCW010000303.1, from coordinate 32,711 downwards.
ACGCATGCGTCAGGAGATGGACGAGCCCTACCGCACCATTCTCGGCCATTTCCGCCACGAATCAGGCCATTACTACTGGGACCGACTGGTGCGGGACACGGATATGCTGGAGCCGTATCGCGCTTTGTTCGGTGACGAGCGCGCCGATTACGGCGCCGCGCTGCAGGCGCATTACGAGAACGGTCCGCCGGCGGATTGGGGCGCACGCTTCATCAGCACCTACGCCGCCTGTCATCCGTGGGAGGACTGGGCCGAGAGCTGGAGCCATTACTTCCACATGGTCGATACGCTGGAGACCGCCTTCGCCTATGGCATGCGCCTCACGCCGCGCACCGGGCTGACGGGGGCGTTGAGCGTTGATGCCGGTCTGGACCCCTATGAGACAACCGATTTCGACGCGCTGATGGCGCAATGGATGCCGCTGACGCTCGCCCTGAATTCGCTCTCGCGCAGCATGGGTCACGCCCATGCCTATCCCTTCGCACTGGCGAGCCCGGTCATCGACAAACTGCACTTCGTCCACCAGGTGATTCACGGATGCGTGGTCCTGGACGATCTGGCCGAGCCGGCCCCGGAGGGCGCGTGACCCGTTCGATGAAGGAGCATGAGGCATGAGCGAACGAGCCGAAATCGTCATCGTCGGCGCCGGAACAACCGGGCTCTCGGCCCTGCGCGAGGTACGCCGACATACTGAAGACGTGCTTTTGATCAATGACGGTCATTGGGGAACGACCTGCGCAGCTGTCGGCTGCATGCCCTCGAAAGCGCTGATCGCGGCGGCGAACGCCTTCCACACCCGGGAGAATCTGACCGAATTCGGTATATCCGGCGCGGATGGCCTCACCATCGACATTCCCGCCGTGATGCGCCGCGTGCGCCGGCTGCGCGATGATTTCGTCAAGGGGCCGCAAAGCGTGCGCGAGACGCTGGGCGAACGCGCCATTGCAGGGCGCGCCCGGCTCGCGGGCCCGCAGGAGGTGATCGTCGACGACAGGCGCATCCGCGCCGGCAAGATCATCCTGGCGCCGGGCAGCACGCCGGTCGTGCCGAGGCCGTGGCGGGCATTCGGGGAGCGCATCCTCACCAGCGACACCCTGTTCGAGCAGGCGGATCTGCCGGCCCGCATCGCCGTGATCGGGCTCGGCGCCATCGGTGTCGAACTGGCCCAGGCCATGGCGCGGCTCGGGATCACGGTGGCGGGCTTCGATGCGCTCGACACCGTGGCGGGAGTCAGCGATCCGAAGGTGCGCGACAGCGCGATCGCGGCCTTGCAAAAGGATTTCGCCCTTCATCTCGGCGCGCCGGCGGAACTCGCAGCGCAGGCGGGCGTCATCCGCGTCACGGCGGGCGAGGGCACCTTCGAGGCCGATGCCGTGCTCGCGGCGCTCGGGCGCCGCCCGCAGCTCGAGGGGCTGGGGCTCGACACGCTCGGCGTCGATCTCGACGACAGGGGCCAGCCGCCCGTCGACCCCAATACGATGCAGATCGCCGATCTGCCGGTCTATCTCGCCGGCGATGCCAATGGCGACCGTGCGCTGTTGCACGAGGCGGCGGATGAGGGCCATATCGCCGGACGCCATGCGGTCGCAACGCGTGACGAGGGGCTGCAGCGCCGACCGGCCATGGCGATCACCTTCGCCGATCCGAATATCGGGATGGTGGGGGTGCGCCATGCCGATCTCGACCCGGATACGACGCTCATCGGCGAAGTCGATTTCGCCCGGCAGGGGCGCGCCCGCGTGATGGCGGCGAATCACGGTGTCATGCGGCTCTATGCCCGTAAGAGCGATGCCCGCTTCCTCGGCGCCGAGTTCTGCGCACCGGCAGGCGAGCACATTGCGCATCTGCTCGGCCTCGCCGCAACGCACACGATGCGTATCTGCGAGATGCTGGCCATGCCCTTCTACCACCCGGTTCTGGAAGAAGGCCTGCGCACTGCCCTGCGCGACCTCGACCGGCAATTGCCCGATGAGGGGCGCTCCGATCTCGCACAATGCCCGGCACTGGGGATCGAGGCGCTCGAATGAGCCCCGTCGCGGGCCGTTGCGCGGCGCCCGCATGCTGACGCATTCTCGCCGTGAATTTCCGTCATGGCTGCCCGTATGGTCGTGAATGACGCGCCGGAGCCTGAAATTTGTTGTCGAAAACCCGGCAGCTGCCCGGTGCTCGTCCTGGCTGGTCGGTGAAGTGCTTGAAACGCAAGGCAGTTACCGTCTAGTCTAACACGGCATGCGGCCAGCGACTGGATTTATGTGCGCCACCGTCTCTGATCCGGCGGTGCGCGTGCGATATGGGGTGCAAAGCGCGGTTCCATGAAAAGACTTTCGACAAAGCGCCTGATGTTGTTCCTCGCCGTATCGCTGGTTTTCGGCGGTGTGCTGCTGGCGCTCGCGCCGTGGACGTTATCCTCGCGCGCACTGACGGCGGATGTGGCGGAGCAGCTGCACGAGGAGTTTGGCATCGAGCTCGATGTGGCCGGGCGAACGGTCATCGCTTTTCTGCCGTTGCCGCGTCTGAAATTCGAGGGCGTCTCCCTGACCGCCCGGGACGGAACACACCTCGCACGAGGAGGGGAGCTGCGCGGACAGCTCGCTGTGCAGCCGCTGTTGTTTGGTCGCATCGTCCTTGACGAAGTTTCGCTGTCGAACAGCAGGGTGGATGTGAGCATCGACGAATTCGGTGACAGCCCCTGGTACCGGCTCGCCGATGACGCGCGGCGCCGCCTCGAAGACGGAAGCGGTTCGCTTGCAATCACGCGCCTGGCCCTCAACAATGTCCAGATTTTTTATGACGATGCGCGCGACGGGACGCGTCAGGTCCTGCGCAATGTCGCTCTGGCTCTCGATTGGCCGCGTGTACAGGGAGCCGTCGGTCTCAATGGAAGCCTGCGCATTCGCGGTGAGACGGTAAACATCGCCCTTTCGGGTTTGCGCCCCGCGGCGCTTCTGGCCAATGAGCATTCGCCGATCGACCTGCGTTTGCATTCGCGCTTTGGCCGGCTAGCGGTCGCCGGCTCGGTCTCGCGCGGTATCGACGCACCGTGGCTCACGGGGCGCGCCTCTTTCGAAACGACAGCCATGCGCGATCTGCTGGTCTGGAGCGGGCATGACTTGCCGCTCGGCCCATTGCTCGGTCCGGTTTCGCTCGAAGGCGAAGTTAGCGGCGTCGGAAGCGTCGTCTCCTGGCCTTCGCTGCAACTCGGGCTCAATGGTGGCCGTCTCGAAGGCGCTCTTTCGGCGCGTCTCGATGACGGGCGGCTTGCGATCAATGGTACGCTGGCCGCGAACACGCTGATTCTCGACGATTTCGCGGCGCCATTCCTCGAATCGGCCATGCCATCCGGGCCATGGCGCTTCAGCCGGTATGATCTAGCGCAGACGAGTGGCGCCGATCTCGATCTGCGCCTTTCGGCAAGTGAGGCACGGCTGGGCGGCCTGCGCATGCGCGACGTCGCCATGAGCGTTCTGATCAAGCAAGGGCGGATCGAGTCCGCGCTCAGCCGCGCCACGCTTCATGGTGGTACGGCCAGGGGGCGGTTCGCGCTGACCCGTGTCCGGGACGGTGACGGCATCGAATTGCAGGCGCAGGGCTCGGTCGAAGCGGTCGATCTCGGCGCCACTTTCCGTGAAAGCGGTAGTGCGACCTGGGTGACCGGGCGGGCCGACGGTGAATTCACCCTGCAGGCGCGCGGCATTCATGCCTTCGACATGGCCCGCCGCGCTGTCGGCAAGGGGCATGTGACGATCCGCGACGGTCAATTCGTCGGCATATCCCTGGACGATGCGATACGGCGTTTCGAGAACCAGCCGCTGACTGCCTCTCGCAACCTGCGCAGCGGCATGACCCCGTTCACCGAGGCGCGCGCCGGCATTCTCGTCGAGAACGGGCTCGGCAAAGTCGTCGATGCCGGATTCGAGGCGTCCTCCATATCCGGAGTGGTACAGGGGATCTTCTTCATCCCCGACCGGCGCCTCTCCGCCCGCGCTGCCATTCAGAGCAACGAGGCGGTCGCGGATGGCGACATGGTCTCGGCGCTTTCCTTTGACATCCAAGGCCCTTGGCACGACATCGCCATCCTCCCCGACGCCAATGCGCTGATCCAGCGCTCCGGCGCCGCGCGTCTGCTGCTCGGCCCGGCGGTGGAGGCAACGCCGATCGACCAGCTGCCGGCGCAGTGAGCGGGTTTCGCATATCGGTATCTCGCGATATTCCTGAGATTGATCGCTGCCGTGCTTGCGGCGAATCGCAAAGCCGACCGAAAAAGAAAGGCTCCCGATCACATGAATGCCGGCCACCTGTTCGAGGAGGGTGAAAACTGCTGGCGGGTGGCGCGCGCGGATCGGGTCGCGTGCCTTGTCGATGGCGAAGCCTATTTCAGCGCCTTCAAGCGGGCCGCGCTCAACGCTCAAGGCTCCATCCTGATCACAGGCTGGGACGTCAACAGCCGCATCGCGCTCGAATATCCCGACCGGGCGATGCCGGGCGTCCCCAATACACTCGGCGAATTTCTCACCTTTCTCCTGCAGCGGCGCAGGGAACTGCGTATCCACGTGTTGAACTGGGATTCGCCACTGCTCTACAAGATCGATCGTGAATGGCTGCCTCGTCTGCGTATCGACTGGCTCAGCCACCGGCGCGCCTCATATGCTCTCGACAACCAGCACCCGGTGGGGGCGGCACAGCATCAGAAGCTCGCCGTGATCGACGATGCGGTGGCTTTCGTCGGCGGGATCGACTTCTCCGCCGGACGCCTCGACAGCCGCGCACATGACCCGCGTGATGAAGGCCGGCGGGAGCCTGGCAGCGGCGAAATTCCGCAACCCCATCACGATATCCAGATCGCGGTGTCCGGCGAGGCGGCCCGATGTATCGGCGAGATCGCCCGCGAGCGCTGGGAAATCGCCACCGCAGAAAAGCTCGCAGCTCCCGCCGGGCGCGGTGATCCCGCGGCGACATGGCCGGATGGGCTCGAGCCCGATTTCAACGATCATCCCGTCGCTATCGCCCGCACCCGCCCGGCCTGGAAAGGTCTCACCGAGATGCGGCAGGTCGAGGCGCTTTATCTGTCTTCGATTGCCGCAGCGCGCGAGTGGATCTATATCGAAAACCAATATGTGACATCCACCTGCATCGGCGAGGCGCTGGCGGCGCGCCTGCGCGAAGCCGGCGGGCCGGAGATCGTCATGATCCTGCCGCGCGAGCCCTCGGGCTGGATCGAGCAGACGGCGATGGGCATGAACCAGCGCCGCATCCTCGCCTTGTTGCGCGAGGCCGATCACGCGGGACGGCTGCGCGTCTGCATTCCGATGACGGGGGAGGCGGGCGACGTGCCCATCATGGTCCACGCCAAGACCATGGTGATCGATGGCGCCTTTCTGCGCATCGGTTCCTCCAATCTCAACAATCGCTCGATGGGCCTTGACAGCGAATGCGACATCGCGCTCGCCGCCCGGCCCGGCAGTGCAGATGTGCAGCGCATGACCGGTTATCGTGATGCGCTTCTCGCAGAGCATCTGGTCTGCGAGCCAGCCGATGTCGCGGCAGCGATCGCGGGGGAGGGGACGATGGCGGCAGCGATCGAAAAGCTGCGCCCGCGAACAGGCCGCACACTGATCGATTTTCCGCGCACACCGCCTGATCAACTCGATGCTATCATCGGTGATGCCGGTATTCTTGACCCGACCGGGACACCCGAGCCGGAACAGCTCGCCGACAGCCTGACGGCCGATACCCTCGCGCGCGGCCAGCTGCGCAGCGCGCTGATCGGTCTGGGAGCCACGCTCGTCGCACTGATCATCTTCGCGTTGTTCTGGCAGACGCAGCCCGGGGAGGCGCTGGACGAGGCGGGGCGGCTGAGTGCGGTGGGGCTCGTCCCGTCATGGTGGGGCGGCGTGGCGCTGATGCTCGCGAGTTATCTCGTCGCCGGATTGGTCATGTTTCCGCTGCTCATTCTGATTCTGGCCACGGGCCTGATCTACGGTCCTCTTGCCGGACTGGCCATCGCCACAGCCGGATCGCTTGCCTCGGCCTGCCTTGGTTACGCGAGCGGCCATTTGATCGGCCGCCCGCGCCTGCGCAAGCTCACGCGCGGGCGGCTCGAACATGTCGGGCAGGCGTTGATGCGCAGCGGCGTGCTGTCGATTCTGCTGATCAGACTGATACCCGTGGCACCATTCGGTCTCGTCAACATGACGGCGGGGGCACGACGGATCGCCTTTGCGCCCTATCTCGCAGGGACGGCGCTGGGCCTCGCGCCCGGCGTGACGGCGATTACCCTGTTTTCCGGGCAATTACGCGCGCTCATTCTCGCGCCGGGTCCGTACAATATCGCGCTGTTCGTTTTCGTGCTGGCGGTGATCGCAGGGCTGGGCGTCTTCATCTGGCGTCGTTTCGCCGAGCGACTTTCGGGCCCCGCCCGTTGAGCGACAAGGTTTTCGATGTGTTCCACCGTTTTCTTGCTGCCTCCTACAACATCCATCGCACCGTCGGATCGGACCGGCGCCATGACCCGCAGCGCGTCGCACAGGTGATCCGCCAGGTCGGCGCACCGGTGATCGGCCTGCAGGAAGTCAATTGGCGGCCCGAGCGAGAGCTCGGCGGTGAATCGCAGGCCGAATTCCTCGCCCACCTTCCGGGCTACGAGTCGATTGCGGGCTCGAATCTGATCGAGCATCGCGGGCATTATGGCAATATGCTGCTCACGCGCTATCCGGTTCTCGCCGTGCAGAGGCATTCGATCCTCTACAAGGCCCGCGAGCCGCGCGGCGTCGTCGATGTCACCCTAGATATCGCCGGGCAGCACCTTCGAGTGATGGTGACACATTTCGGCTTGTCCCTGCGCGAACGCAGGTTCCAGGCGAACAGGCTTGTCGAGATTATCACGCAGGCAGCACCGGAACCGGTGCTGCTGCTTGGTGATCTCAATGACTGGATTCCGGGCAGCCCCAGTATTGCGCCGCTTCTGGCTGGGTGTGACCCGACCCGCTCGCCGGCGAGCTTTCCGTCGGCTTGGCCGCTTTTTGCGCTCGACCGGATCGTGACCTGGCGGGTCGGTTCACCTTTGCGCGTCTACGCCCACCGCTCGACGCTGGCGCGGTGGGCTTCCGATCATCTGCCGGTCGTGGCTGAAATCGGGATCACGCAGAATCAGTGATCGGCAGAACTGCTCATGTATTTGGAGATGAACGCCGGTTCACCCATCCGCTTGAGCAGGTTGAGCTGCAGGTCCAGCCATTCGGCATGACCTTCCTCGTCGAGAACGATGCGTTCGAAAATCGCCTTGGTGCCGATGTCACCGTCTTCCACCGCCTCCTGAAAGGCCTTGGTGTAAAAAGCGATAGCGCCGTTTTCCTCCTTCAGATCCGAAGTGAACAGGGCCTCCAGTGACTCGGCGCGTTTGGGCGCCTTTTCCTCGGAGACGACGGGTTCACCCTGCAGATAGAGGATGCGTTCGATGAATACGCTGGCATGGCCGAGCTCCTCCTGCATTTCCTCACGCATCTTCGCGCCGAGTTTGTCGAGCCCCCAGTCATCGAGGACATGGGCGTGCAGCAGATACTGGTGCACGGCCGTGAGTTCCATCGAAAGGGCTTTTTGCAGGTTCTTCAGGCTGCGATTTTTGCTCGTCATGATTTCCTCTTCATCGTGGCTGTCAGGCGTCAAGCCTGAGCCGGAAAGGGCAGCGCCCGCGTGATCGGGGCGAAGATCAAAACGTCACATGTGGTGATCGTCGTTTCGAGAACGCATTCTTGCGCGAAAGGTTTCATGTGTCGTGTGGTACGCGACGTTGCGTCGGAGCGCACATTCGGTCACCAAGGCGTAACATGACACGATGATGATCGAAGAGACGGGGGCGAGGCAGCCTTGGCTGAAGCAGAGGACAACAACCGCAAGCTTCTCATCGACCCTCGCAAGGGCGATGTCGAGGACGATGCCGCGAGCCCGCGCGACCGCTCGCTCCTGATCATGGCCGGTGCGATGCTGGTGGAGATCAATTTCCTCAAGCTGGCGCTCGCGATCGTCCTGATGATCATCGTACCCGCGATCGTGCTCGGGCTGGCACCGCTGGTGGTGACGGGCTGGTACATCCAGGTCTCGCGCGGCTTTACGACGCTCACCACCGGTCTTCTGCCCGCCCTCGCCACTCTGGTGATCGTCGGGCTTGCCGCATGGTATGGTGGCAAACCGCTGTTTCGTACTGCCGAGCGCAGCTTCTGGTCGCTGATCTCGCTGGTCGTGCAGCCGGGCTACGCCTTCTTTCGCGAGGCGCTTCGCCATCTGGGTGAGCGGGTGATCCCCTATGGCACGGCGCCGCGCACGCACCGCGCCTTCAGCGCGATTGCCACCGCCGTCGCCGGACTTGCTCTCAGCGCGATCGCGCTCTGGCTGGCCTGGCTGGCCTGGCCGGAGACGCGCTGGGTGGGCAGCGTCTCGGATCTGCGCGTACCCCAGCGCCTGATCCTGCCGACTCTGGCCAACAGCGCGGTTCTGATCGGCCTCTTCCTCGGCGTTGCCGCGCTGGTCTGGAGCCTCGCCGACGCGACCATGGCCCAGCCGCGCGATTACGACGATTTCGATCTGCAGGAGCCGGGCAGGCCGATCTGGCGTGTGGCGCAGCTCTCGGATCTGCATGCGGTGGGCAGCGCATTCGAATTCCGTATCGAGGCCGGTCGGCGCGGCCCGCGCGGAAACGGCAAGATCGAAACGGCGCTTGCGGCGTTGTCGCGCGCGCATGCGCAGACCCCGCTCGATATCGTGCTGATGAGCGGTGACATGACCGATTGCGGCCGCTCGACGGAATGGGCGGAGTTCTTCGCCATCCTCGACCGCCATCCGGATTTGCGTGAGCGCTGCCTGATGCTGCCGGGCAATCACGATCTCAACGTGGTCGATCGTTCGAATCCGGCGCGGCTGGAACTGCCGCTGAGCATCGGCAAGAATCTGCGCCAGATGCGCTCGCTTTCGGCCATGGCTGCGGTGCAGGGCGAGCGTGTTCTGGTGATGGATCATCGCGCCGGGCGGTTCGCGCGGACGCTCAACACGGCGCTTGCGCCGTATCGGGAGACGATCGCGGCCTTCGCCGATACCGGCAACTTCCGGGCATCGCTGCAGGTTTCGCGGATCTGGGACGAGGTCTTTCCCATGATCGTGCCACCACGCCCGGATGACGGGCTCGGGGTGATTCTGCTTAATTCCAATGCCGAGGCCAATTTCTCCTTCACCAACGCGCTCGGGCTGGTGCCGTCCGAGCAGATGCGCGATCTCACCATCGCCACGCGCCAGTTCCCCCATGCGCGCTGGCTGATCGCGCTGCATCACCACCTCATCGAATATCCCAAGCCCGTCTCCGCGTTCGCGGCGCGGATCGGGACCGCTCTGATCAACGGCAGCGCCTTCGTACGCAAGATCAAGCCGCTCGGGCGGCGCGCCATTGCGATGCACGGGCATCGCCATATCGATTGGGTCGGTGCCTGTGGTGCAACCCGCATCATCTCGGCGCCTTCGCCGGTCATGAGCCCGATGGCGCAACCCTATTTCTACATCCATCGTTTCGCCGCAGGCGCCGATGGTGATCTCGACCTGCTCCTGCCCGAGCGGGTCAGTCTCGGCGAGGAAGCGCAGCCGCCGGCCATGGCCGTATCCTGACCGGGAAACCCGGTGGTCGTGCTTGACCTGCCGCAAAGACTGCTTCGCCGGCTTCGTATACCGTTGTATCAACGGAATGGAGGGGCGCATGGGTGAGGATAACCGCCAGTACAAGGATGCGAAGACCGAGGGGCAGGCGCCTCACTCGGTCGTTCCCGAATCGGCGCCCGAGGCCCCGGTGATCGAGCCGGCGGTGGCTTCGGAAGACGAGGCGGCAGGCGATACGGACTCCGATGCCCGGAAAGCCGGAAAGGCCGTCTCCGCGCAGCGCCGGCTCGCCGGGATGCGCCAGGATCCCGAAGCCGTCCGTCATGCTTTCGAGAGCGGTGAATACCCCTATAGCTCACGGATGCGCAGGGCGGTCTATGAGAAGAAGAAGGCGGCGTTGCAGGTCGAGTTGCTCAAGGTGCAGCGCTGGATCAAGGAGAGTGGCGAGAAGGTCGTGGTCCTGTTCGAGGGGCGCGACGCAGCCGGCAAGGGCGGTACGATCAAGCGCTTCATGGAGCATCTCAATCCCCGTGGGGCCAGGATCGTCGCGCTCGAAAAGCCCACGGAAGTGGAACGCGGGCAAGGGTATTTCCAGCGCTATGTCGCTCATCTGCCCACCGCCGGCGAGATCGTCTTCTTCGATCGCTCCTGGTACAACCGTGCCGGCGTCGAGCGGGTGATGGGTTTTTGCTCGCCCAACGAATATCTCGAATTCATGCGCCAGACACCCGATCTGGAACGCATGCTGGTGCGTTCGGATGTCCGCCTGTTCAAATACTGGTTCTCCGTTACCCGCGAGGAGCAGCGCAAGCGCTTTGCTTCCCGCAGCCAGGATCCGCTCAAGCAATGGAAGCTGAGCCCGATCGACGTGGCGAGCCTCGACAAATGGGATGATTATACGGAAGCCAAGGAGGCGATGTTCTTCTACACGGACACCGCCGATGCGCCCTGGACCGTGGTGAAATCCGACGACAAGAAGCGCGCCCGCCTCGCATGCATGCTGCATTTCCTCTCCACGCTCGACTATCCGGGCAAGGATACCCGCGTCGTCCACAGGCCCGATCCGCTGATCGTCGGCTATGGGAGCCATGTGATCGGGCGTGACGCACATATTCTGGGCAAGAGCCTTCACCCGTGAGGGCGCTGTCCCCGCGTTGATTCCCGTATGGGTTTCTCGACTGACGGGCACGCGTTCAGACCGGGCGGGTGTGCGCTCACGCCAAACCGCAACCCGTGGCAGTGATGCTGCAAGCCGCGCTGGCGCAAAAACGCCAAAAAACCTCTGTGAAAAACCCAATCAGAAGTCGCCGCAGCGCAACAACGGCGTGATTTCTCCCGGTTTCTGACGGGAATCACTATTTCGTGGCGCTTGACGGCGGCAAAATTGCGTGCACAGATGGGTTGGCGCGGAGCAAAAAAACAAAATACTGCGTGCAAGAAAAATGAAAAGTCGAGGAGGGGACGACAGAGATGGCATTCGTTGCCGGTATGCGGATTATTGCTTTTCGCGCCGTGTGATCGCGGCAAGTTACCTGTTTTGTTTGGCGCAATCGTCGTCACGGGCAGGCTGCGCGATAATTCGGAGATACGATGTGCTGACGAGTCAGCGCACGACCAGCCCGGCGGGCCTCTCTTCCGTTCTGTCCAATTCAATTCTGTCGATCTCTTGCGTCTGGCTGCGCATGAGAGCAGATTCTGGCGGGCGTACTGAATGGCTGAAGACTACATTCTCGAAACGCGTGACCTGACGAAGGAATTCAAGGGTTTTGCGGCGGTTCAAGGGGTCAACCTCAAGGTCAGGCGTGGCTCGATCCACGCCTTGATCGGTCCAAACGGGGCCGGAAAGACCACGTGCTTCAATCTTATCACCAAGTTTCTGCAACCCACGCGTGGGACGATCCTCTACAACGGCGCTGACATCACCTCGGCCAAATCGGCGGATATTGCCAGGCTCGGCATGGTGCGCTCGTTCCAGATCTCGGCGACGTTCCTGCATCTGACCCTGCTGGAGAACGTGCGCGTCGCCCTGCAGCGCCAGCTCGGGACCTCGCTGTATTTCTGGCGCGCCGAGAGCAGTCTCGACGTGCTCAACGACCGGGCCATGGAACTGCTCGAGGATGTCGGCCTCGCAGAATATGCCACGCAGACCGCAGCCGAGCTCTCCTATGGCCGCAAGCGCGCACTCGAGATCGCGACGACGCTGGCGCTGGATCCGGAACTGCTGCTCCTCGACGAGCCGACCTCGGGCATGGGGCGTGAGGATATCGGGCGCACGGCAGATCTGATCCGCCGCGTCTCGAAGGATCGCACAGTGCTGATGGTCGAGCACAACCTGTCCGTCGTGTCGGATCTCTCCGACATCATCACGGTGCTGTCGCGTGGGGAGATCCTTGCGGAAGGGCCCTACAGCGACGTGTCCAACAATCCCGAAGTGGTGGAGGCGTATATGGGGACCGGCCTGGAGGCGAACCATGGCTGAGAATGACGTCATTCTGAAGGTCGAGAACCTGGAAGCCTGGTACGGCGAAAGCCACATCCTGCACGGCATGTCCTTCGAGATCCCCCGCGGTGAAGTCGTGACCCTGCTCGGGCGCAACGGCGCCGGCAAGACCACGACGATGCGTTGCATCATGGGGATGGTGGCAAAGCGCGAGGGCTCGATCGCCTTCGAGGACAACGAGATGATCAAGATGCGCTCGGACAGGATCGCGCGCCTCGGCGTCGGTTATGTCCCGGAAGAGCGCGGCATCTTCGCCAGCCTCAACGTGATGGAAAATCTCGAACTCCCGCCCGTGATCAAGCCCGGTGGCATGACCCGCGACGAGGTCTTCGACCTGTTCCCGCGTCTGCGCGAGCGCCGCAACAGCCAGGGCACCAAGCTTTCGGGCGGCGAGCAGCAGATGCTTGCGATTGCGCGCATCCTGCGCACGGGCGCCAAGTTCCTGCTTCTGGACGAACCGACCGAAGGCCTCGCCCCGGTCATCGTCCAGCAGATCGGCGAGATCATTCGCGATCTCAAGACAAAGGGCTTCACGATTCTGCTCGTCGAGCAGAACTTCCACTTCGCCTCGACTGTGGCTGATCGACACTATGTGGTCGAACACGGCCATGTGGTCGAGATGATGCGGAATGAAGAGATCGGCTCCAATATGGAAAAACTACAAGAATATCTTGGCGTCTGAGTCGCGCCAGCAACGGAGGACAAGAAATGGTTTCACGCAAACTTCTCTACGGCCTTTCGGCCATCGCCCTCATGAGCGCCACGAGCGCCCATGCCATCGACGTCAAGATCGGTGTCCTCACCGACATGTCCGGCCTCTATGCCGACCTCAGCGGACAGGGTTCCGTCTGGGCTGCAGAGCAGGCCGTGGCTGATTTCGGTGCCGAAGAAAAAGGCATGAATGTCGAGATCGTCTCGGCTGACCACCAGAACCGCCCTGATGTCGGCTCGACGGTCGTGCGCCAGTGGTTCGACGAAGATGATGTCGACGCCGTTGCCGACGTGCCGACCTCCTCGGTGGCGCTCGCGGTCAACGAATTGACCCGCGACCGCAACAAGGCGTTCCTCGTCTCCGGCGCCGCCACGGCTGCGCTGACGGGTGCGCAGTGCTCGCCGAACACGGTGCACTGGACCTATGACACCTGGTCGCTCGCCAACGGCACCGGGCGCGCCATCGTGGAAACCGGTGGTGACACCTGGTTCTTCCTGACGGCGGACTATGCCTTCGGTCATGCTCTCGAGGCAGATACGACGGCTGTCGTGGAAGAGTTCGGTGGCGAGGTTCTTGGCTCGGTCAGCCATCCGTTCCCGGGTACGGACTTCTCGTCCTTCATCCTGCAGGCGCAGGGTTCCGGTGCGCAGATCATCGGTCTCGCCAATGCCGGCGGCGACACGGTGAACGCAGTCAACACGGCTGCGGAATTCGGTATCGTCCAGGCGGGTCAGAACCTCGCGGCTCTGCTGATGTTCATCACCGACGTGCATGCGATCGGTCTTCAGAACTCCCAGGGCCTGATCTTCACGGAAGCGTGGTACTGGGATCAGAACGACGCGAACCGTGAATTTGCGGCCGAGTTCGAGACCGTATTCGGTGGCAACAAGCCGACCATGGTGCAGGCAGGCGTGTATTCTTCGGTGATCCACTACCTGAAGGCAGTCGAGCAGGTCGGTTCTGCCGAGGACGGCGCTGCCGTCGTCGCGGCGATGAAGGAAATCCCCACGGAAGACAAGCTCTTCGGTGAGGGCATGGTCCGCGAAGACGGGCGCAAGATCCACGACATGTATCTCTTCGAGGTGAAGTCGCCGGAAGAATCCACGGGTCCCTGGGATTACTATACCCAGCGCGCCGTGATCCCGGCTGATGGTGCATTCCGTCCGCTCGAAGAGGGTGGCTGCGAGTTCGTCGCTTCGGCCAACTGAGCTTCAGCATGATCTGGTTCGTGCGGGGCGGCGTGTCGTTGCCGCCCCGTACACTTTCCTGAAAAGCAGACAGGGGATATAGGACGGATGTTCGAGCTTCTCGGAATCCCGCCACAGGCCTTATACGCGCAATTGATGCTCGGTCTCGTCAATGGTGCGTTCTACGCCGTGCTGAGCCTCGGGCTCGCGGTGATCTTCGGCCTGCTGAACGTGATCAACTTCACCCACGGCGCGCAATACATGATGGGCGCCTTCGCCGGCTATATCCTGCTGACCTATTTCGGCGTCCCCTACTGGGGTGCGCTGGTTCTGGCGCCGATCATCGTCGGTGCGGTCGGTATCGTGATCGAGCGCACGATGTTGCGGCATCTGTACCATCTGGATCACCTCTACGGCCTGCTCCTGACCTTCGGTCTGGTTCTGGTGATCGAGGGGCTCTTCCGACAACAATACGGCGTGTCCGGACGGCCCTTCCCGAACCCGCTCCCTGGCGGACAGAATCTCGGCTTCATGTTCCTGCCAAACTATCGCCTGTGGGTGATCGTGGCTTCGGTCGTGGTCTGCTTCGCGACCTGGTATCTGATCGAACAGACGCGTCTGGGCTCCTATCTGCGTGCTGCCGTCGAGCGCCCGGATCTGGTGCAGGCGTTCGGTATCAACGTGCCGGTCATGGTGACGCTGACCTACGGTTTCGGTGTGGCGCTGGCCGGTTTCGCCGGTGTGCTCGCGGCGCCGATTCAGGTGGTGTCGCCCATGATGGGCATGAACATCATCATCGTGGTCTTCGCCGTCGTCGTGATCGGCGGGATGGGTTCGATCCTCGGTGCGATCATCACGGGCTATTTCCTCGGCCTCGTCGAAGGATTGACCCGCGTATTCTATCCCGAAGCGTCGAGCACCGTGATCTTCGTGATCATGGCGATCGTCCTGCTCATCCGGCCCCAGGGCCTGTTCGGCAAAGCGAAATAAGGCGCTGATCATGACTGCACAAAACAGAACCCTCATCGCCTTCATCGCCTTCATCGTGATCGCTCTCGTTGCACCGTTTTTCCTCTACCCGGTGTATCTGATGAAGATCCTGTGTTTCGCGCTGTTTGCCTGTGCCTTCAATCTGCTGCTCGGCTATGGCGGATTGCTCTCCTTCGGCCATGCCATGTTCTTCGGCGGGGCCTCGTATTTCACGGGGCATATCGCCAAGGTCTGGGGCTGGTCGCCGGAACTCGCGATCCTCGCGGGTACGGCCTGCGCCGCGCTGCTCGGCCTCGTGGCCGGCTTCATCGCCATTCGCCGGGCGGGCATCTATTTCGCCATGGTGACGCTGGCGCTGGCGCAGATGTTCTTCTTCTTCGCCCTGCAGGCGCCGTTTACCGGTGGTGAGGATGGCATCCAGGCGATCCCGCGCGGTCATCTGTTCGGGTTCATCGACCTGTACAACGACATGGCGCTGTACTACTTCGTCCTCGCCGTCTTCGTTTTCGGCTTCCTGTTCATCTACCGGGTGATCCATTCGCCCTTCGGGCAGGTGCTGAAGGCCATTCGCGAGAACGAGCCGCGCGCGATTTCGCTGGGCTACAAGACGGACAATTACAAGCTCATCACCTTCGTGATCTCCGCCACCTTCGCGGGCCTCGCCGGCGGAACCAAGGCGATCGTCTTCCAGATTTCTTCGTTGACCGACGTGATGTGGCAGATGTCGGGCGAGGTGGTGCTGATGACGCTGGTTGGCGGCATGGGCACGATCTTCGGGCCGATCGTGGGGGCACTGGTCATCGTCACGATGCAGAACTATCTCGCTGCTTTCGGTGAGTGGGTGCTGATCATCCAGGGCGTCGTCTTCGTGATCGTGGTGCTGGCGTTCCGCAAGGGCATTGTCGGTGAGTTCACCGCCTGGCTCGAGCGCCGCGAGCAACGCAAGCGGATCGCCCAGGAAGAAGCGGCGGCGCCGCGCGTGGCGACGAAGCCCGAACACGCCTGAGCGGCAGGGATTACTTGTCGTGGACCGGCGGCGGCGCGCTCACCTTCGTGGTGGGCGCGCCGTCTGCGTTCTCGCAGCGCCCGTCATCGAGAGGTGCGATGCCCGTATAGGCGAATTCCCCCAATGCCGCCTCCAGCGCGATGACCTCATGCTCGGCCCCGATCGCCTGCACCTGCGGCGCTTCGATCGCGAGCTGTTCGAGGGCATGGCGGTAATCGGTCGCGCGTTTGATCGCCTGCGCATGCACCCAGGCGATCAGGCAGCGGTTCTCCGCAATGCGTGCAGTGGCCGATCGGGCCTCGAATTCACCGAGCGTGCCTGCCTGCATCATCAGCTTCAGACGGGCCTCGTCGCTGGCCAGCACGGCCCGGGCCAGTGCGACGAAGGGGGTGATCAGCGCATCATCGGCGCTCGCATCCTCGGCGATCCGGTTGAAGAGTGGGGCGGGTGATGCCCTGCGGGACCAGCGCAGCGGGCGCAGATAGGCGCGTTCGTCGTGATGCATGACGATGCGCGGCAGGATGCGGGTGCGCGCGAGTTCCGCCAGCTGGCGCTGGAAGAACGCTTTTTCATGGGCGGGCATCAGAAAGCGCCAGGCGCGATCGCGCAATGTCCGCTCGTCATCCGTCAGCATGAACCAGGAAACCGCCTCACCGCGCGCTTCCGCCGCAACGAGGCCGGCAAAGGGCATGATCCGATCATTCCAGATGGATGGGGCGGGGCGCCCCAGATCACCGGTGCGCGCGCAGCCGGCCAGAAGAAGGGCGGCGCAGGCGAGCATGGCGAGTGCGCCGGGCCCCGGCCTTGTGTCGATACGCCCTGAAGGCTCAGACGCGACGCTTGCGCCGCCGGGGATTGCGGGCCGGGCCGGTTTCCTCATGCGTACCGCGCGGATCAGGCTCGGTCGGTTCCGTCTGGCGCTCATAGCGAATTCCGGTGAACAGCAAGATCTCCCCAAGCGGGGTGCGAGGGTCCGAGGCTCTGATCGTGCGTTTGGGGAAATCAGCCAGTCGCACGACCTTTGCGCCGCCCGGCGCAACTGCATGAACCTTCTGCACGTGTGGTCTTCCCATGACACTCACTCCCCGCTCCTGCGGCCTCGGCGTGGTGATCGACGCACCATCGAGCCGCTATGGTTAACAGTTGGTTTACGCCGTCTTGAAATACCCGCTTCCATCATTAGTCGTTACAAGAATACTACTTTCAATCGAGGCCACAGTTAAGAGAGTGCTAAGGGGTTTTCTCTATCTTTCGTTAACAGTGTGTTTTGTGAATGCTTGGTGACCCCGGTGCCTGCCTCCATGCGCGATGGATTCTCTTCGAGAAATCAACATGCCGATGCCGCTCAGCGGCCGGGCAGCGCGCGCCCGCGTCATCAGGATCTGCTGCGTCTGAGTATGCTCGCCGGTCACGCTGACGCGGGACTGGACACGATGCGGCCTGATCTGGTTCAGGTGCTGTTGCGTGTGCAGACCGATCTTTTCGCAGGCGCGCCTGCGAGGGCGCGGGGCGGATCGCTGGCCTTCGAATCCCTCGCGCTGGCGCTGATTCCGCGCGCGGAACCCGGTACCCTCCGTTATGTGGCCCGGCAGCTCGCGCAACTGCCACATACACCCGGGAGCGTTCTGCGGGCGATCGCGGCACGGGGGCAGGATCTCGGCCTCGCCCATACGCTGCCTGCCGCCGGGGGGGCTGCGTCATCTGCCGCGCCGACGGGCCCGTCGCCCGGGTTGAGGCCGGGTGGAGCGCCGCCGGCTGTTTCCACCGGGCTCGATCTCGCGCTCGCGCGTGACAGCCACGCCCTGCTCGGCGAGCGTCTGCTGCAGGATATGGTGGCGCGCGCCCGGCGTGTTCCGGATCTCGCCGAAGCGCTGCTGGCGCGCACCGACCTGCCGGCGCGGTCGCTGGCGCCGCTCTATCTGCATGCGGATCAGGCGCGCCGGGCGGCCCTGCGCAGCGCCATGGCGCAGGACGGGGGCGGGGCTTCGCACCTGCGTCTCGTACGCCCGACGCGCGAGCGCATCGCGGCGTTGCATGATGCGGCCGATATCGGCGAGAAGGCGGCTTTCGGCGCGCGCCTGGCGCAGGGCCTGGGGCTGCCGGCGGTGCCCGACTGGCGTTTCGAAAAGCCCGAACGCCATGATTGCCTGGCGCTCGCGCTGCTGGCACTGGGGGCCTCGGAAGAGGATGCGATTCGCATTTTCCTGATTTTGGACAAAGCGCTCGCCCGCGATGTCGCCACCGTGTTCGGGCTGGTCGAGATTTTCCGGCGCACGCCGCGTTCGGTGGCCTGCGCCCTGATCGAGGCGATCTACGAGATCAGCATCGCCCTGCCGCAGCGCAGTACCGCGCCTGCGGATGTCCCGCGGATCATCGATCAGGCGAGCGCGGCGGGGAGGGGGCTCGGCGCGACCGCCCGCGAGGCCCTGCGGGCGGGATCTCGCGCGGACTCACCCGCACAAGGCCGCTCGACCGGAGGGCGCGACAGCGTCCGCCGCGCCATACGCGATGGCGGCTGAGCCGGCATGGCGGCGGATCGTGCGGGACGCTTTTCGCCCCGCCCGTCAGCTCATTCCGCAGCTTCGGTCTGCGGGCGCTCCTTGCCCTGACGCTCCTGCTTGATCAGCTGCGCGGTCAGGAAAGCGATCTCCAGCGCCTGCTCGGCATTGAGGCGAGGATCGCAATAGGTGTGGTAGCGATCCGAGAGATCGGCATCGGTGAGGGCGCGGGCGCCGCCGGTGCATTCGGTCACGTTCTGCCCGGTCATTTCCAGATGGATACCGCCGGCATGCGTCCCTTCCGCCTGATGGACGGCGAAGAAGTTGCGCACTTCCTGCATCACCTGATCGAAGGGCCGCGTCTTGAAGCCGGAAGCCGCCTTGACGGTATTGCCGTGCATCGGATCGCAGGACCAGACCACGTTGCGGCCCTCGCGCTTGACCGCGCGGATCAGGGCGGGGAGGTGGTCGAAAACCTTGTCGGCGCCGAAGCGGCAGATCAGGGTCAGGCGCCCCGCTTCGTTCTTAGGATCGAGCGCATCGATCAGCTGCAAAAGCCCGTCCGGCGTCAGCGAGGGGCCGCATTTCACGCCGATCGGATTTTCGATGCCGCGCATGTATTCGACATGGGCATGATCGGGCTGGCGGGTGCGGTCACCGATCCAGAGCATGTGCCCGGATGTGGCATAATATTCGCCGGGAGTCGTGGAATCCACCCGCGTCATTGCCTCTTCATAGCCAAGAAGCAGCGCTTCGTGGCTGGTGTAGAAGTCGGTGATGCGCATTTCCTGGTGCTGCTCGGGATTGATCCCGATCGCGCGCATGAAGTCGATCGTCTGGGTGATCTGCTCGGCGAGCTCGGCATAGCGCGAGGATTGCGGGCTGTCCTTGATGAAGCCGAGCATCCAGCGATGGGCATTTTCCAGATTGGCATAGCCGCCGGTGGCGAAGGCGCGGATGAGATTCAGCGTCGCCGCAGACTGGCGATAGGCCTTGAGCTGGCGCTGCGGATCGGGATTGCGCGAGGCGTCGTCGAAATCGATGCCGTTGATGATGTCACCGCGATAGCTGGGCAGCTCGACCCCGTCGACGGTCTCCATCGGCGCCGAACGCGGCTTGGCGAACTGGCCGGCAATGCGCCCGACCTTTACCACCGGGCAGGAGCCGGCAAAGGTTAGCACGACTGCCATCTGCAGGAAAACGCGGAAGAAATCGCGGATATTATCGGCGGAGTGCTCGGCGAAGCTCTCGGCGCAATCGCCGCCCTGGAGCAGGAAGGCCTCTCCGGCAGCGACGCTCGCGAGCGCCTTCTTCAGCTTGCGCGCCTCACCGGCGAAAACCAACGGCGGAAAGCCCGAAAGCTCTTCCTCGACGACTTTGAGGGCGGCCTCGTCCTTATAGGCCGGAACCTGCTGGATCGGTTTGGTTCTCCAGCTATCGGGCGTCCAGCGTTCGTCCATTGTCTCACTCCTTGCGCGCGTCATTGCCGGGCGCGCAGCCTCGCTCAAGATGTCAACGCGCGGCTTATACACGAGAATTGGCTTGTGTGGCGACAAATCTGGAACGGTTACGACAGAATATTGCGTTAATGCCGCAAATCAGCGAACAAGCGTGCAGTTTTGCGTCACCGGCAGGCATGATCAAAAACATGGCATATCGGCGCCACGGCGCGACAACCGTATCTTTCTGCGGGGGATCGGGCGACTTCGATCCGGGTCATGCGTGTACGAAGCGATTTGACACGCGGCCCACATTCACCCACTTACACCCCAGCGGCGCCGTGCGGGGCTGGGCGCCGGACGAATCGTGATCGCCTGCATGCCCCAGGATCGGGAACGCGCTTAATGAAGGTCGTCGTCGTCGAATCTCCCGCCAAGGCCAAGACGATCAACAAGTATCTCGGCCGTGACTACGAGGTGCTCGCCTCGTTCGGCCATATCCGGGATCTGCCGGCCAAGGACGGCTCCGTCGATCCGGATGCCGATTTCTCGATGATCTGGGAGATCGATTCCCGCAGCACCAAGCACGTGGCCGAGATCGCCCGCGCCGTGAAGGGGGCCGATACGCTCATTCTCGCCACCGACCCGGATCGCGAGGGCGAGGCGATTTCCTGGCACGTGCTCGACACGCTGCAGAAGAAGCGCGCGCTCAAGGACGTCAAGGTCGAGCGCGTCACCTTCAACGCGATCACCAAGGAATCCGTGCAGAAGGCGATGGCGCAGCCGCGCCAGATCGACCAGGCGCTGGTCGATGCCTATCTCGCCCGCCGCGCGCTGGATTACCTCGTCGGCTTCACGCTCTCGCCGGTTCTGTGGCGCAAGCTCCCCGGCTCACGTTCGGCGGGACGCGTCCAATCCGTGGCACTTCGTCTCGTCTGCGACCGCGAGCGCGAGATCGAGACCTTCGTGCCGCGCGAATACTGGTCGCTCGTGGCGACACTGTCGACACAGGACGAAGCGCAGTTTGAAGCCCGCCTCGTCGGCGCGGACGGCAAGAAGATCACCCGGCTCGATATCGGCACGAGCGAGGAGGCCGAGGCCTTCAAGCGCGATCTCGACATTGCCAGTTTCAACGTCGCCAAGGTTGAGGCGAAGCCGGCGAAGCGCCATCCGCAGCCGCCCTTCACCACCTCGACACTCCAGCAGGAGGCCTCCCGCAAGCTCGGCATGGCGCCAGCCCAGACCATGCGCATCGCGCAGCGTCTGTACGAGGGAACCGAGATCGGCGGCGAGACGGTGGGTCTCATCACCTATATGCGAACCGACGGTGTGGACATGGATCCGAGCGCCGTTCAGGGTGCGCGCCGGGTGATCGGGCGTGAATACGGCGAGGCCTATGTGCCGGGCGTGCCGCGCAAGTACGCCACCAAGGCGAAAAACGCGCAGGAGGCCCACGAGGCGGTGCGCCCCACCGATCTCGCTCGCCTGCCTGGTCAGGTCGCGCGTTATCTCGATGCCGAACAGACCCGGCTCTACGAGCTGATCTGGAAGCGCACGATCGCCAGCCAGATGGAATCCGCAGAGCTGGAGCGCACCACGGTCGATATCGCGGCCAAGGTCGGCCCGCGCGTGCTCGATCTGCGCGCCACCGGCCAGGTGGTGAAGTTCGACGGCTTTCTCACGCTTTATCAGGAGGGCCGTGACGACGAGGAGGACGAGGACGCAAAGCGCCTGCCGCCAATGTCCGCCGACGACCCCCTGAGCCGCAAACGCATCGCAGCAAACCAGCATTTCACCGAGCCGCCCCCGCGCTATTCCGAGGCGAGCCTCGTCAAGCGCATGGAGGAGCTCGGCATCGGGCGCCCCTCGACCTATGCCTCCGTGCTGCAGGTGCTCAAGGATCGTGAATATGTCGCGATCGAGAAGAAGCGCCTCGTTGCGCAGGACAAGGGACGCATCGTCACCGCCTTCCTCGAAGCCTTCTTCAAGCGCTATGTGGAATACGATTTCACCGCCGACCTCGAAGCCCAGCTCGACCGGATCTCCAATCACGAGATCGACTGGAAGCAGGTGCTGCGCGATTTCTGGCAGGATTTCTCGGCGGCCGTGGGCGAGACCAAGGATCTGCGCACGACGCAGGTGCTCGACGCGCTCAACGATTATCTCGGCCCCCACATCTTCCCGCCGCGCGAAGACGGCGGCAATCCGCGCGCCTGCCCCTCCTGTGCCGACGGCATTCTCTCGCTGAAGATCGGGCGCTACGGCTCGTTCATCGGCTGCTCGAATTACCCCGAATGCCGCTATACCCGCCAGCTCTCGGCGCCGGCTGACGGTGATGGCGAAGGCGGGCAGCCCGGAACGCGGATTCTGGGCACTGATCCGCAGAGCGGGCTTGAGGTCAGCGTCCGCGACGGGCGCTTCGGCCCCTTCGCCCAGCTAGGTGAGCAACAGGAGGGTGGCGAGAAGCCCAAACGCTCCTCCATTCCCAAGGGTACCTCGCCGGGCGATGTGGATCTGGAGATGGCGCTCGGCCTGCTCTCGCTGCCGCGCGAAGTGGCGAAACATCCCGAGACCGGCGAGCCGATCATGGCCGGAATCGGGCGCTACGGCCCATACGTGCAGCATCAGCGCACCTATGCCAATATCGGGCGCGACGACGAAATCCTGTCGATCGGCGCCAACCGCGCCATTGATCTGATCGTCACCAAGGAGACTCAGGGCCCCGGCCGACGCGGCGGCGGCGATCCGGGGCGTGAGCTTGGCAAGGATCCCGAGAGCGACAAGCCCATCGTGGTGAAAGCGGGCCGCTACGGCCCCTATGTCACCGATGGCAAGACCAACGCGACGCTGCCCAAGGGGCTCGAAGCCGAGGGCATTGATCTCGAAAAGGCGATCGAGCTGATCCGCGCCAAGCAAGCCAGCAAGGGTGGCGCGAAAGGCGGCAAGGCGGGCACCAAGAAGGCTACGAAGAAGGCCGCGACCAGCAAGGCGTCTGCGGGTAAGGCGTCAGAGGCCAAGGAAAAGAAGCCGGCTGCGAAAAAGCCCGCTGCCAAGAGCACGACGGCGTCGAAGACGACGAAAGCCAAATCCACGACATCGAAATCGACCGCATCTAAATCGACGAGGGCGAAGGCAGCATCAAAGAGCGCCGAGGCCGGAAGCGGCGAGGGCGCCTGAGGCGCTTCCCCCTCAATCCAGCGCGCCGAGAAACCCGTCGAAGACCCGCGCGTAACGCTCCGGGTCTTCGATATAGCTCAGAAGATGATCGCCGCTGCTGCGCAGGAGGAAGGTCATGCCCTGGCGGCGGATGACGATCCTGTCGGTGATCGAAACCGGCACCACGGTGTCGCCCGTGCCATGGGCGATGAAGAGCGGCCCGTCGAAACCCACGATCTCGGCGCGCACGTCCGCCTGCGAGAGATCGACCGGACCCTCGAGCCTGAACATCGCCATCGCCACTTCGGTCACCAGATGCGGGAACACTGCGCCGGCCCGGCCTCCGATGAAGGCGAGGATGGCGCGAAAATCGAGAGCGGGCGCATCCAGTGCGATGCCGGCCACGTGTTCGGCTTGCACTGAGCGGCGCAGGAACTGCCCGACGATCGCGCCGCCCATGGAGTCGCCGACGAGAACAACCCGCTCGTAGCCACGCGCGCGCATGGCGATGACGGCGCTCTCCAGATCCCGCCATTCGGTGAGGCCGAAAGCGTAATGGCCGTCCGGCGATGCCGGCGCGGCTTCATCGTTGCGATAGCTGATCAGGGCCGTGGAAATTCCCGCGCCGTGCAGCAGCTCAAGATGGCGATACCCGTCCTCACGCCCGCCGGCGACGCCGTGGATATAGATCGCGACCAGATCGCTCTCGGCGCGTCCCCCCGGCACATACCACGTCTTGGCGGGGCCGAGCTCGCCATCGATGGAGACGGTCTCGAAGGGCAGGCCGAACGCTTCCCGCGGGTCGCCGCGATAGCCCAGTTCCCGCGGATCGACCGGGCGGGTCTCGGGCATGAGCTGTTCTGCGAGCGGCCCGACGCGCAGGGTGTCGCTCGCCCCGCGATGCATGACCAGTCCGGCAAAGAGGAAATAGGCAATGACCAGCCCCAGACTCACGAAGCCGCAGGCGAGGATGATGCGTGTCCGCTTCTTCATATTGCCGCCCCCGCCGTTCAACCCACGGTCAAGTAAGGCGGCTCGGCGCCGTTTCAATCGCTGTCGGCGCGCAGAATTCGCTCGGTCTCGGAGCTGAAAGCGCGCAATTGCCGCGAAATGGTGACCGGGTAGGGCGGGTCGGCCCTGGCGATGGCGCGGACGGGATCGGGCAGGGTGGCGATGCTCTGGGAAGCATGCCTGCGAATGGTGTCGAGGGGCTCCGGCGGCGCGACTCGCTTGCCGTCGCGCATCACCTCCGCGAGCAGCGGCAAACCGTCGGCGCATTCGTCGGCTTGCGTGATGCGATCGCCCTGCGCGACGCCGTCTTCCAACCGGCGAAAGACCTGTTTGGGGCCGGGCAGCGTCTGCTTGCCGGATGAGAGCTTCATCACCCCGCGCCCCTCATAGGCGACGAGTTTGTAGACGATGTCGAGGGCCGGCGCGTCTTCGCTGACGCTCATCGCCGTGCCGACGCCGAAAGCATCAATCGGCGCGCCGGCCTCGACCAGGGCTGAGATTTTTTCCTCGTCGAGCCCGCCGCTGGCGAAGATCTGGGTGTCGTGCATGCCGGCCTTGTCGAGCAGGCGGCGGCTTTCGCGTGCGAGGGAATCGAGATCGCCGGAATCGAGGCGGATACCGGCAAGGCGGGTCTCGGGGCCCGTTTCCCGCGCACAGGCGATGGCGCGGGCCACGCCGCGCGGCGTGTCGTAGGTATCCACCAGCAGCACCGTCTCGGGATAGCTGCTCAGGAAGGCGGTGAAGGCCTCGCGCTCCTGCGCGAAAGCCTGGATGAAACTGTGGGCCATGGTGCCGATGGTCTCGATGCCGTAACGCCTGCCCGCCGCGAGATTGGAGGTCGCGTTGATGCCGGCCAGGCTGAAGGCGCGTGCACCCTTGATCGCCGCCTCGCAGCCATGGGCGCGGCGCGAGCCGAAATCGACGACGCGTCGTCCATTGGCCGCCAGCACCATGCGCGCTGCCTTCGAGGCGAGAATCGTCTGCAACTGGATCTGGTTGAGCACCATCGCCTCGACCCATTGCGCCTCGATGATCGGCGCGGTGACTTCGATGAAGGGTTCATTGTGGAAAACCGGCGTGCCCTCCGTCACGGCGCGGACGCTACCCGTGAAGCGCAGGCGTGAGAGTTCTTCGAGAAAAGCGTCGTCGAACTTGCCGAGGTCGGCGAGATAATCGATCTCGGGGCTGGTGAATTGCAGATTTTCGAGCGCAGCGAGCACGTCGTCAAGGCCGGCTGCGAGTAAGAAATTGCGCTTTTCCGGAAGTTTTCGCGAGAACAGGCTGAAGGTCGCCTCGCCGCGCATGCCGGCATCGCGATAGGCGCGCATCATGGTAAGCGCGTAGAGATCGGCGAAGAGCGCGCTGGCATGGGGCGTTCGGGTTGCGTCTGTCGGAGGATTCGGGCTCATGGTCGTGCAGACTCCCGATTTGTCAGGCAGGTCGCGAAACACCGTGGTTGCGGATCAACGCCGCATCCCGGCTTTTCGTTCGGGATTCAACCGGATTGTCCTGGTCTTCGCCCTCGACCTTGCGGGCGAATTGCTGAAAAGTAGTGCGCGTTACAACTGATTCGCGTTGGCCGGAAAGGTGGCGCGGAGAAGGAGGCTTGCGAGAGCATGGCCGCAGCGGATGATCTGACGAAGCCGCTTGCCGGCGCGCGCCGTTCTGGCGGCGGGCGCGGCGCAGCGTCGCGCGTGCCTTGGGCTGGCATCCTCGGCTCGTTGCTGGCTGTGGCGGTCGGCGGTGTGGGCCTTTTCCTGCTGATGACAGACGATCCGCTCGGCGGCGAACCGCACGCTTTGGTGCCGATCGAGACCGGAATCGCCGATGCGACGCGTGATTTTGCCGATGAACCGACGGGCGGTGCCCGGATCGCCGAGGTTCCGCGCGACCGGCCGGGCAATCCCGGTGTCGTTGAGGACAGTTCCAGCGGCGTGACCGTGGTGCGGCCCGACGGTGCCGGTGGCGGACAGTCGATCATCATTTCGATCCCCGAGGAAGCGCGTGACATCCGCAGCCGCGCCGATCAGACGCGGCAATCGCCGCGCGAGGCGTCCGAACCCGTCGGCGCTCTCGACCCGGCTCCTGATCAGCGACTTGTCGAGCAAAGCCGTTACGGAGCATTGCCGCGCGTCGGTGATGACGGTGCCCGCCCGGTCGAGGTGTATTCCCGCCCCATGCCGCCGGGCAGCGCCGGTGCGCCGGCGCGCGTTGCCATTCTGGTGACCGGGCTCGGCATCAGCCAGTCCGTGACAGGCGATGCGATCACACGGCTGCCGCCGGATGTTTCCCTCGCCTTCGCGCCTTATGGCGGCGATCTCGATCGCCTCGTCGCGCGGGCACGCAATGCCGGGCACGAGGTGATGCTGCAGGTGCCGATGCAGCCCTTCGATTATCCCCAGAACGATCCCGGCCCGCATACGCTCACGGTCGAGGCGGGGGAAGAGGCCAATCTCGAGAACCTGCACTGGGTGATGGGGCGCTTCACAGGCTATACCGGTATCGTGAATTTCATGGGCGGACGCTTCACCGCCCAGCGTGAGGCCTTGGAGCCGATCATCGCCGATCTCGCGCAGCGCGGCCTCGGCATCGTCGATGACGGCGCCTCGTCGCGTGCACAGATCGACGCGCTGGCACGGGCCGCCGATGTGCCGGTGGCGCGCGCCGACATCCTGCTCGATGTGGTGGCGCAACAGGAGGCGATCGATGATATGCTCCGTGCGCTGGAGGAACAGGCGCGCGAGCGCGGTTTTGCCATGGCGACGGCATCGGCCTTGCCGATCACGATTGCGCGGATCGAGGCCTGGGCGCGTGGCGCAGCCGGGCGCGGTATCACGCTGGTGCCGGTTTCCGCAGCATTTTCCGAGGAAGTGGGAGGCTAGAACCCGTGGATGTGAAGAACGTCGATCCGGCGCAGGACCCGGCCTATCGTCCGTGTGTCGGTGTCGCGCTGTTCAATCCGGCGGGACATGTCTTCGTCGGGCGGCGCTTTGCGTCCGCCGGGCCCGAGCATGTTGATCAGACCTATGCATGGCAGATGCCGCAGGGCGGTATCGATCCCGGCGAAGACCCGCTCACCGCCGCGCGGCGCGAATTGTTCGAGGAGACCAACGCGTCCAGCGTCTCGCTTCTGGGCGAGGCGCCGCACTGGCTCGCTTACGATTTGCCGGGCGATGTCGCGGGGCGCGCCTGGCGCGGGCGCTATCGCGGGCAGACGCAGAAATGGTTCGCCTTCCGGTTCGAGGGCAGCGATGACGAGATCGATATCGCGAGCCCGGCCGGCCACAAGCCGGAATTCGACGAATGGCGTTGGGAGAAGCTCGCCGCCACGCCGGGGCTGATCATCCCGTTCAAGCGTGGCGTCTACGAGGAAATCGTGCGGCTCTTCGCGCCCTATGCCGCCGATTGACAGGCTGCCACGGCTGGCTTCCTATATGAAGAAGCCAAGTCGGGACGGGGAGCGGGCATGTTGAAGATCACGGGGGATATTCGCGATGAGCTGCGCGCCGGTATCGGGGTCTTCGCCCTGACCTTCGTGCTTTTCGCCGCCATCACGAGCTTCGTGATCGGGCCGTCGGGGATCTGGGCTGCGCTGACGATCGCGATCGCGGTGACGCTGTTCTGCCTGTTCCCGATCATCCTGGAATTGTTGCTGACCTCGCCTGTCAGAGTGCTGCACTTTCTCGGCCGCGCTCTTGTTGTGGCGGCCTTCGCCTTGATCGGCGTGGCGGCGGGCACCTTCCTGATTACGCGGCTTGAGGGCGTCGACCCTGCTGGCGCGGCGACCTTTGTCCCGGCATTGTTTGCGGTCCTGATGGGCTATGCCGGCTGGCACATGCGGGTGCTCGGTCTCGATTACTGAGCGGTTTCAGGCGCCGCGTTACAGGCCGGCCAGCCGCGCATCGAGCGCCGCGACCTGTGCCGCTTCCACATTGGCGAAGGCGACGCGCAGGAAATCCTCCTGATCCGGTCCGAAATACGATCCCGGCAACGCCAGCACGCCGCGTTCGCGGGCGAGCCGCTCGGCTACGGTGGCGGCCAGCATCCCGGTCCAGGGGTGGCGCAGATAGGCGAAATAGGCGCCGATCGATTCCACCTTCCAGCCCGGATGGCGCGCGATCACATCAGTGAAGATACCGGCGCGCGTGAGGATGTCTGCGCGGTTCTCCGCCCGCCATTGCCGCAGGTTGGGGATCGCCCAGGCCAGTGCGATCTGCCCGGTGCGCGCGGGGCAGATCTGCAGATTGTCGAGGATCTTGACGATCCCCTCCATCGCCTGCGGGCCCGCGATCATGGCGCCGAGGCGATGTCCCGGAACGGCATAGGATTTCGAGAAGGAATACAGCGCGATGAGATTGTCGCCCCAATCGGGCGCATCGAACAGCGCGTGCGGCGCGCCGTCACCAGCGAGAAAATCGCGGTAGGTCTCGTCCAGAATAAGCCAGAGGCCTTCCTCACGCGCGAGTGTGGCGAAGGCGGCGAGGATCTCGGGCGGGTAGATGGCGCCGGTCGGATTGTTGGGCGTGACCAGCGCGATGGCGCGGGTGCGGGGTGTGATCAGCCCGCGGGCATCCGCGGGATCGGGCACGAAGTCGTTCTCCGCCCGCGCGGGCAGGGCGCGCGGCGTGATACCGAGCATGGCGAGCGTGGTCTGATGATTGAAGTACCAGGGCGTGGGCAGGATCACTTCGTCTCCCGCCTGCGCCGTGAGCATGGCCGCGACGGCGAAGGCCTCGTTGCAGCCCGCCGTGATCGCGACCTGGCCGGCATCGATCGCTGCCCCGTATTGATTTGCGGTTTCCACCGCATAGGCCTCGCGCAGGGCGAGATCGCCTTCGATCATGCCGTAGCGCGCCGCATCGGCGCTACCGGCTGCGCGGGCGAGTCGTTCGCGCAGATCCGCATGGGGCGGTGAGCCGGGCACGGCCTGGGAGAGATTGATCAGCGGCCCGTGAGCGCCGTCATAGGCCCGTGCCCAGCTCTGAGCCTCGGGGATCGGCGGCAGGGAGAGGCTGTCGATGAGCGGGTTCAGCGGTGCACGCAAGCGGGGCTCCTTTCAGCCGATGCGCAGTTCCGGCGTATCGCCGCCGATGCCGCGATGCGCCGCGAGGGCGTAATTATCCGTCATCCCGGCAATGTAATCCGCCACGCGCAGGGCCTGCAGCGGGGAATCCGCCGCCTTGAGACCGGCGCCCCATTCATCGGGCATGCCCTGCGGATCAGCCATGAAATGCGCAAACAGCTCGCGCACGATCCGGTCAGCCTGGCGTCTCACGGTGATCACCTTCCGGTGGCGATACATGTTCGGATAGAGGTAGTTCTTGATAGCGCGATCCGCCTCGCGCAGCGCGGGTGAAAACGCCACGACGGGATGGGCGGCGGCGCGGATCGCATCGGCATCGGCGGGCGCCAGCGCGGCGATGCGCCGCTCGCTCTCAGCCACCACATCCTCGACCATGCGCGTGATCACCCGGCGGGTGAGCTCATGGATGCGTCGGGCCGTCTCCAGACCCGGCCAGCGCTCATCGATATCGTCGAGCAGGCCGGCAATGAAGGGGATGGCGCGCAGATCCCCGAGCGTGAACAGGCCTGCGCGCAGGCCGTCATCGATGTCATGGGCATTGTAGGCGATGTCATCCGCCAGCGCCGCCACCTGCGCCTCGCCGGAAGCGTGAGTAGCAAGGCGCAGATCGAAGAGCGCGTCGAATGCGAGAATGGCGCCGGGCACGCCGTGTTCGCGATAGCGCGGCGTCGGCTCGCCGGCATCGTCGAGAAGCGGTCCGTTATGCTTGACCAGCCCCTCCAGCGTCTCCCAGGTGAGGTTGAGCCCGTCATAGGCGGCATAGCGCCGCTCCAGCTGCGTCACCACGCGAAGCGCCTGGGCATTGTGGTCGAAGCCGCCATAGGGGGCCATGCAGTCCTGCAACGCGTCCTCGCCGGTATGGCCGAAGGGCGTGTGGCCGAGATCATGGGAGAGCGCGAGCGCTTCGGCGAGATCCTCGTCCAGCCCCAGCGAGCGCGCCAGCGCGCGGGCGATCTGGCTCACCTCGATCGTATGCGTGAGGCGCGTGCGGTAATGGTCGCCTTCGTGGAAGACGAAGACCTGGGTCTTGTGCTTGAGGCGGCGAAAGGCCGAGGAATGGATGATACGGTCGCGATCGCGCTGGAAATCGCTGCGGGTGGGGGAGGCGTCCTCCATCACCAGCCGCCCGCGTGTCCGCGCCGGATCGCAGGCATAATCGGCCCGCCATCTTTCTCCGAATGCGCGCATGCGCCCTCTCTCCCATTGCGGCCCCGCCCACAGGTCCTTACATTTCATGGTGAGGCATTTGCAAGCCGCGTGATCCGAGCGTCGCGCGGCATCTGACGGATCGGGATGGCATGAACACGATCACACTCTCCGAAAGCGCAGCAAAGCGCATCAACCAGATCATGGCAAAGGAGGCGGCGGGGTCGAAGCTGCGCATCAGCGTGAATGGGGGCGGCTGCTCCGGATTTGAATACGCTTTCGATATCGACACGCAGGTTCAGGACGATGATCTGGTGATCGAGCGCGACGGCGCCGCCGTTCTCGTCGATGAAATCTCCGCGCAATATATGGAGGGCTCGGTGATCGATTTCGTCGACGACCTGATCGGCCAGAGCTTCCAGATCAAGAATCCGCTGGCGACCTCCTCCTGCGGCTGTGGCACCTCCTTCTCGATCTGAGACATGGCCCCGAAACTGCGCATCGTGCTCGATGGCTCGCAGGAGCGCGACCGCGATCCTTGTGCCTGCTTTGCCGGAATCGACGAGGTGGGGCGCGGGCCGCTGGCGGGGCCGGTAACCGTGGCCGCTGTCGTTCTCGACAAGCAGAACATTCCGCAGGGTCTGTGTGATTCGAAGTTGCTCCCGACCGTGCGGCGCGAAGAGCTGTTTGCGCAGATCATGGCAACGGCTCAGGTCGGTATCGCCTGCGCCGGTCCGGAGGAGATCGACCGGCTCAATATTCGTGGCGCGACGCTCAAAGCGATGCGCCGCGCGCTGGCCGCGCTGCCCTGCATTCCCGATCACGCGCTGATCGACGGGCGGGACGTGCCGCCGGGACTTGCGATTCGTGCGAATGCGGTTGTGAAGGGCGATTCGGCTTATGCCTGCATCGCCGCCGCATCGATCGTCGCCAAGGTGATTCGTGACCGGTCCATGCGATTCGCCGCATTGCACTATCCTGAATATGGCTTCGATCACAACGTGGGGTACCCGACACAGGAGCATCTGACTGCCCTGGATCGTTTCGGCCCGTGCCCGATCCACAGAATGAGTTTCGCACCCTTGCGATCATGGTTGATGAAGGGTGAAGAAGATCCGCTCCTGACCTGAAATTTCCCTTGGAAATCAATAACCCGGCAAAAATTGCAGCCCCAAAGCGGGACGCATTTTCAATATCCCGGCAACACGATCTTTACCCTATCCGGCAATGATCCTCCTCGTAGTTCGAGTGAATGGTGCATGCCCATGGGTACCTCGCGTACCGGGGCTGCCGTCGCAACCGCCCGGAAACAAGTCTCGCGTACCGGGCGGGTCGCGGCGGCGCCTCGGATGGGGACCAAGCTCCCCGTCAATGAAATCCTGATCGGCGATTGCATCGCCGCCCTGGAGAAGCTCCCTGCGGAGAGCGTGGATCTGGTCTTCGCCGATCCACCCTACAATCTTCAGCTCGAGGGCGCCCTGATGCGCCCCGACCATAGCCGCGTCGATGCCGTGGACGATGCCTGGGACCAGTTCGCCAGCTTCTCGGCCTATGACGCCTTCACCCGCGCCTGGCTTCTCGCCGTGCGTCGCGTCATGAAAAAGAACGCGACCCTGTGGGTGATCGGCTCGTATCACAACATCTTCCGCGTCGGCACGGCGCTGCAGGATCTGGATTTCTGGATCCTCAACGATGTCGTCTGGCGCAAGACCAATCCGATGCCCAATTTCCGCGGCAAGCGCTTCACCAATGCGCATGAGACGCTGATCTGGGCCAGCCGCAGCCCCGATGCGAAGGGCTATACCTTCCACTATGACGCGATGAAGGCGGCCAATGAGGATGTGCAGATGCGCTCCGACTGGCTGTTTCCGATCTGCACGGGAGAGGAGCGGCTGAAGGATGAGGAGGGTCGCAAGGTCCATCCTACACAAAAGCCGGAAGCGCTGCTCGCGCGTATCATGCTCGCGAGTTCGAATGCTGGAGACGTGGTGCTCGATCCCTTCTTCGGCTCCGGAACGACCGGGGCCGTGGCAAAGATGCTCGGGCGCAACTTCATCGGCTGCGAGCGCGATCTCACCTATGCCGATGCCGCGCGCGCGCGGATCGCGGCGGTCGAGCCGGTTGATCCGGAAGCGTTGAAAGCCGCGCCGGAGAAGCGTTCCGAGCCGCGTATCCCGTTCCTCTCCGTGGTCGAGGGGGGCATGCTCCGGCCGGGCGAGGTGCTCACCGATTTGCGCGGGCGCCATCAAGCCATGATCCGCGCCGATGGCCGGTTGTCGCTCGGTCCGGCTATCGGTTCGATCCACAAGATCGGTGCTTTGGCGCAGGGGCTGCCGGCCTGTAACGGCTG
>NZ_DATGCW010000302.1:0-4434 GCF_035311605.1 Saliniramus sp. | reverse complement strand
GCCGAACTCGGCGCCGCGATCCTGCTCAGTGACGACCGCGACGTCATGATCAGCCCCGGAGAACGGGTCAACGCGACGACGCTGATCCGCAGCCGCAGCGTGCGCACGACGGTCCCGATCGACAATGGCGGCGAGACAGTTGGACGCCTGACCCTGATCAGCGATACCAGCGACCTTGCCGAACGGATGCAGGATATGCTGCTCGTCGCCGTCACCGCATCGGCACTTGCCGCCGCGATCGGGCTGGCGATCTCCATCAAGATGCAGCGCCACATCACCCGACCGCTCCTGAATCTCGCGCGTGCAATGGCCGGAATCCGGCTCAGTCACGATTACGAAGCCTATGTCGCAGCAGAGACCGATGACGAGATCGGCAATCTCGCCAAGAGCTTCAACACCATG
Organism: Saliniramus sp.; assembly: GCF_035311605.1. NCBI lineage: Bacteria > Pseudomonadati > Pseudomonadota > Alphaproteobacteria > Hyphomicrobiales > Salinarimonadaceae > Saliniramus > Saliniramus sp. Next base: position 4,032 of record NZ_DATGCW010000302.1, on the reverse strand, counting down.
ATCGGCGAGATCCGAAAACGCGATACGCGGCTGGCGCGCCAGCGCGATCAGCTGGAGCAGGACGTTGCGGCGCGCACGCGCGAATTTCTGGCCGCGAAGGAAGTTGCCGAGCAGGCCAGCCGGGCCAAGTCCGATTTTCTCGCGACCATGAGCCACGAGATCCGCACCCCCATGAACGGCATGCTGGTCATGGCCGAATTGCTGGCGAAATCCGAGTTACCCGAACGTCAGCGGCGGCAGGCGGAAGTCATAACCCGCTCGGGGCAGTCGCTGCTTGCGATCATCAACGACATCCTCGATTTCGCCAAAGTGGAAGCCGGCAAGCTTGAACTCGAGCGCGTGCCGATGGATCTCCACGAAGTCGCCGATACGGTCACGGCCCTGTTCGGTGCGCGGGCGCGTGAGAACGGGATCGATCTCGCCGCGGTCATCGCACCGGGCACCCCGCGCCATGTCATCGGCGATCCGACGCGGATCACACAGATCATCTCCAATCTGACCAGCAATGCCCTCAAATTCACCGAGAAGGGCCATGTCGTGATCCGCATTGCCTGTGCTGACGGCATGCGCACGCGGCTGCGGATCGCCATCGAGGATACCGGTATCGGCATTGCACCGGACAAACTCGCCACAATCTTCTCCGCCTTCTCCCAGGCTGACCAGAGCACGACGCGACGTTTCGGCGGGACGGGGCTCGGGCTGACCATCTGCAAGCGACTGGTCGAAGCCATGGATGGTGAGATCGGCGCGACCAGTGAGATCGGCAAGGGCTCCGCCTTCAGCTTCGCCATACCACTGCAGATGCCCGTCGGTGAGGCCTATCGCGAAGCGATGCCGCCGCAACCGCATGCGCTGCCGCTCATGCTGGGCTCTGCCGGCTCCGGTAGCCGCCAGGCCCTGGCGGCGGTCGCTTCGCGATCAGGCTTCGCCCTCGTGGAGACCCCCGAGGAACGCGGTTACGGGCGTGCCACGATAACGGGCTTCTGGCTGATGAGCGCCGAGGGCCTCGTCGCGCGCGGAGAGCGTCCCAGGGGCGCCAAAGCCGTGATTGCCCTCGCCGCCATCGGCGCGGAAGCCGGCGAGATCGCGCTGGGGCGTGGACTGGCCGATGCGGTGATGCGCCTTCCCGTCAGCATGAACGAGGCCACCACCCTGTTCGAACGGATGCGGGCCGGGCAGCCGCTCGCCGCATCTGCATCGAAACCGGGCGCGGATGGCGATTTTCTGCCGCAATTCGCGCAGGCCCGCGTGCTGGTCGCCGATGACAGCCCGGTCAATCGCGAGGTCGCGAGCGCGGCCCTGGCCCGTTTCGGCGTCACCCCCGATCTCGCCAGCGACGGACTGCAGGCCCTGCGCCAGACACATGTGGCGGAATACGATCTGATCCTGATGGACGTCTCCATGCCGGAGATGGACGGCTACGAGGCGACGCGCCGTATCCGCCAGGACGAGACGCGCAAGGGACGCACGCCCAAACGCATCGTCGCCCTGACCGCGCATGTGGTGGGCGCCGAGGCGCTCGGCTGGCAGGAGGCCGGGATGGACGGGGTGCTGCACAAGCCCTTCACCATCGCCCAGCTCGGCGAGACCCTCACCCGCCATCTCGGACAGACCACCCCGGATGAGGTCGAGGCTGCTCCGCCGGCTGCGTCCCGGGACAATACGAGGCAAGCGTCGCGCGAGCCGGACTTGGCTGAACCGGACTTGGCTGAACCGGACCTGGCCGAGAAGAACCTGGCCGAGAAGAATGGGTTGGCGCAGGACGCGGGCGCATGCGCGCCCATAGCCATCCCCTCGCAATCCTTTGTCGCCGTGCATGCGCAGGAGCGGGAGAAAGAGCGGGAGGAAGAGCGGGTGCCGGTGCCGGAGGGGCCGCAGCCGCAGGATGGTGCCGACGCGCACCCTGTCCTTGATGAGGAATTGATCGGCCAGTTGCAGCAGATGGGCGAAACTTCAGGGCCGGACTTCCTGCGTCGTGTCCTCGGGCTCTATCTCGAACATGCCCCCAGAGCGCTCGGCGATCTGCGCGAAGCGGCCTCACACGGCGATCCGCAGCAGATTGCAAGCGCGGCGCATGCTTTGAAATCCATGAGCGCCAATATCGGCGCCCTGCCCTTGGTCGATCATCTCGGCGCGATGGAAACCACCGCCAAGCAGGAGGCGACCTGTCCCGATGCCGCAGCGCTTGATGGTATCGAGGCCATGCTTGACGCCGTCTTCGCCGCCCTGAATGCGCGCTTTGGAGAAGCCCTGGCCGGGATCGCGCCCGCGCATGGCGGCGATCCGGCCTCGAAAGAGCAAAAGAAGCGCGCCTGACCCCGACGCGCTTCCCCGCCCCGTCTTACCAGCGCCGGCGCGCGCGGCGCGGATCGCGCTCGTAGCCGTAATGCTCGGGTTCGTACCAGCGCGGCGGGTGGGGCGGATCGCGGCGCGGCAGCAGCGCACCCAGCACGAGCCCGGCGGCGAGGCCGAGCGCGCCGATTGCGAGCGGGTGCTGTCGGGCATAGGCGCGGCTGCGGCGATAGCCGCGTCGACCGGCATCGACCGCCTCATCATAATGCTCATGCGCCCATTCGCGCGCATCCTCATAATGCTCGCGGGCCCATTCGCCGGCTTCGTCCAGGCCATGCTCTGCCCGCTCGCGCAGATCGTCGTAGCTGTCGGCGGCGCTGTCGCGCAGGTCGCGATAGGCTTCGCGCGCCCGTCGGCGGGCGGTCTCGACGGCCTCGCGGGTCGCCTCGTCGGCGCGTTCGGCATAGGTGTCGAGCTGCGCGCGCAGGGTTTCGAGCTCTTCCTCGACCTCACGCCGCGCCTGCCAACGCGCCTTCTCGGCGATCTTCGAGGCCGAGCGTGCGGTCTGGCGAACCCGCGCCGACGGGTTGGTGGAGTAGGTTCCGGCCGGATTGGGGATGTCCTGTGCGTCGTCCGGTGCGTTCTTGTCCTTGTCGTCGGCCATGCCGATACTCCTCATCTGCGCGGTTGTGGTGACACATCGGGCGGGACGCGCCCGCCTGGAGACATGCCGGACGCCGGATCCGGCGCCGGTCTTCCCTCAGAGAACGCGTCACTGCGTGAAGAGTTCGATGCTTGCTTCGATGCAGCGTTCGCTTCGCGACGGTATGCACGCTCCCGCGCCCGCGCCGCCCGGGCGGCATCGCGCTCCGCGCTCCCGGCCCGCCCGATCAGCCAGCCGATTCCCGCCATCACCGCGAGGACCGGTACGGGATTGTCGCGCAGGGCGCCCATCGCCCAGTCCACGACATCGCCGTGGCGGGTGCGCCTGAGCGAGGCGAGCGCGTCATCGACCATGCCGGAGGCCGAGAGCTTGTGCTCGATGCGCTGGAGCGTCTGTTCGAGGCGCGCGCGCGAGCGCGCCACATCCGCCTCGATCTCCTCGATCCGCCGCCGGCTCATCTGCGCCTCCTGCTGGAGAAGATATCCCCGTCGCGGTTCATCGATTCGCGCGTGCGCTTCGGCTCGAGCGTGGTCAGCGAGAGGCGGTTGCGGGCGATCAGGGCGAAGATGATTGCAAGCAACAGCGTCACCCCGGCCACGATCAGCGCGGCGAGCGCATCCGAGCCGACCAGCACCGCGATCCATTCGACCAGGGCGGAGGTGAGCAGCACGATGGTGGCGACGCCGAAGATCGCGGCGACCATCAGCATGGCGATCCCGGCGATCAGGCGGGAGATGTTTTCCGCGAGCTCGGCGCGAAACAGCGCGAACTCCTTGCTGGCGAGCTCGGTCGCCTCACGCAGGGCATCGGCGATGAGCTGGTAGAGCGCGCGCGGGCCGCGATCATCGCCGCCCCGATCATCGCCGCCATACCCGGGGCCGCTTGCTCCGGTTCCGCCTGGCCCGGATGCGTCCCGGTCGTCGTCGCGTGGATCACGCTCGGTCATCGGGTTCACTCCACTCGTCATCGGGATAGGGGCGCATCGGCGGGCGGGGGCGCAACGGCGCGGATGCGCGACGCGGGCGGGTCAGCCAGCGCGCCAGCGCGAAACCCGCGAGCCCCGCCGCCGCCGCGAC
>NZ_DATGCW010000301.1:0-7591 GCF_035311605.1 Saliniramus sp. | reverse complement strand
ATCGCGATCTCGATGAGCCTTGTGCAGGACGGCGCGGCGTTTCTCTGGAAGACCGCCTATGATGAGGCCCTGCGCCGGCATGCGCCGGGCATCGTGCTGGAGGATGCCATCGTCCAGGCCCTGCATGCCGAGGCGGCGCTGCGCGGTCTCGATTCCTGCACGCTCGCAGCATCCCCGCTGCAGGATCTGTATGACGAGCGCCTCGAAATCGCGGATCTTGTGATCGCACCGGGCCGGACCGGCAAAGCACTCATCGGCGCGGAGCAGCAACGGCGCGCCCTGCGCCGGCGAGTGGCCGGCTGGCTGCGGCGGCGCGGCTGAGCCGCTCACCGCGCCGGGCGGGCACCGCGCAGATCGTCTCCGATGGCGAGGGGGCGATCCTGACCGAGGCGGTAACGGTAGACGACGAGATTTTCCATGACGCGCTGGACATAGCTGCGCGTCTCCGGGAAGGGAATCTGCTCCACCCAGTCGATGATATCCCGGTCGCTGCGGCGCGGATCGCCGAAGCGCTCGATCCAGCGGCGCACATGGCCGGGCCCGGCATTGTAGGCCGCGAAGGCGAGCGCCGCCGACCCGCCCCAGCCGTCGAGCAATTCGCCCAGATGCGCGGCGCCGAGCTTGGCGGAATAAACCGGATCGCCCAGAAGCCGGTCTTCATCGAAATCCACACCGTAACGCTGCGCCACACGCCGCGCCGTCGCCGGCATGAACTGCATCAGACCGCGCGCACCGGCCGGGGAGACGGCATCGGCATTGAATGCGCTCTCCTGACGCGCGATGGCGTGGACCAGTGCCGGCTCGACCGCCGGGCCGATCTCCGGATAGTCCGGAATGGCACCGACGGGATAAGCCTGCCTCTCGAGCGGCAATCCGCGCAGCAATGCCGAGCGGGCCAGAGCCAGCAGGGCGCGCGGATTTTCAAGCGCCTCGGCAAGATCGCCATAGGCACGCAGCAACGCGGCATCGTCGAGCGTACGCCCGAGATCGCCCAATAGCGCAATGGCCAGATCTTCGGCATCCAGCGCGTGCAGAAGCACGATCGCGCGCGTAAACAGCCGCCCGTCGCGCTCGGCGATGATGGTCTCGTCGATTTCGGGCAAGGGCCGCAACGTGATCGGCCCGCCATCCAGCTCCTGACGTGCCAGCTGACCGTAGAAGGCCGTCGCATGCTCGGCGGCCTCTTCCAGCGCCGCGCGGGCTGCCGACTGGTCACCCGATGCCCGATAGGCCCGGCCCTGCCAATATGCCACCCGAGACAGCGAGATCGGGGTCGAGGCGGGCGCTGCGGCGGCGATAAAGTGGGTCAATGCGGTTTGCGGATCATCGAGAAAGCGCAGAGCGATCCAGCCGGCATGGAATTCGGCATCGAGATAATCAGCCGGCGATTGCGCCGCATGGCCCGCGACGAGTTCGTAGGCCAGCCCGTAGGCGCCTTCCTCAAGCAAATTGCGCGCAACGATGCGGCGTTCGACCCACCAGGCATCCCCGTCCCCGATGATGGAGAGGGCGCGTGGCGCACGTGCGATGATCCGGCCGGCTTCACGGACGTCATTATCCAGGCGCGCCTTGCGCACCATCGCATAAAGCGTAGAGGAATCATGGCGCAACGGCCCCGGTACCGCTTCGATCGCAGCATCGATCCGCGCCGGGTCACGCATCAGCGCCTGACGCAGATCGACGAGCGCCTCGAATTCCTCACCGGCAAACCGGGCCGCCCGCCGCGCCGCCGCCCAGTCCTGGGCGAAGAGGCGGTTCTCCATGCGCAGACGGTGGTCCGACGGCGTAAAGACGGATGCGAATGAGAGCAGGAATTGCGCCTCGGTATTCTCATCGAAGCCGCGCTCGCGCCAGTACCCCCGTGCGAGATGCTCGGCAGCCTCTTGCGCCCCCGAGCCCCAGAGCGACTGGGTCAGCAGGAGTGCACCACGAGCGGTGCGCGGCTCCTCGTCAGCGAAGAAACTGAGCACCCGATCCGGCCCGGGCCCGGTCTCGACGAGCGCCTGCTCGGCACGCAGCCGCATCAGGCTTCGACCCGACCAGTCCGGCTGGCTGCGCATGAACGCGGTGATCCGTTCGAAATCGCGCAATCCCGACGAGCGCACCGCGGCCCATTCGAGCAACGCATCAGCGGCCTCGCCGGTGATCTCGGGACGCAGCGCATCACCTTCTGCGATACGCCCGAACCGGTAATGCGTCAGCGCCTCCCGAGCCATATCGAAATCGAGATCCGGAAACAGGGCCGGTATCTCGTCGACAGCGATCCGCGCGGGCAGCGGCTGCGCGCGAACGGCGGAATCGACGGCGTGGCAACCAAGAAACACGAGGGCCGCAGCCAGGGCGAGAACCCGGCTGCGAAGCCGCGCCGGCTGCCAGAGGGCGCACGCCATCCAGACAATGACGGCGCGGACCGCGTGGTGGTGCCCTGTGGCGATCGTTCGACTGTTCACGCTTCCCTCTCCCGATACCGCATGCCCGGAATATACACTTGCGTGCTCCTGCAACACGGATAAAGCCGAATCATGGCGCATGATGGTATTTGCGCCGCGTCGCGCCAAGGGTTATGTGAAAGCCAATCCGCATCCGCACATGCGACATGACAACAACAGGAAACGGTCCAGGAGGCCGCCATGCCCGCACAATCCACGGCAACGCCCGCTTTCTCGGGCTCGATCACGGCACTTGTCACGCCCTTCGCCGGCGACAGGCTCGATGAAGACGCCCTGCGCCGACTCGTCGACTGGCAGATCACCGAAGGCTCGAACGGCCTCGTCCCCGTTGGCACGACCGGCGAGAGCCCGACCCTGAGCCATGACGAACACAAGCGCGTCGTCGAAATCGTGATCGACGAGGCGAAGGGCCGCGTGCCCGTGATCGCCGGCGCCGGCTCGAATTCGACAATGGAGGCGATGGACTTTGCCATCCACGCGGAAAAGGCGGGTGCCGATGCGGTCCTCGTTGTGACGCCCTATTACAACAAGCCGACGCAAGCCGGCATGGAGGCGCATTTCAAGGCGGTGGCCGGGGCGATCGCCCTGCCACTGATCATCTACAACATCCCGCCGCGCTCGGTGATCGACATGTCGGTCGAGACCATGGCGCGACTGTTCGAGGTGAAGAATATCATTGGCGTCAAGGATGCCACCGCCAACATGAGCCGGGTGAGCCTGCAGCGGCAGATGATGGGGCCCGATTTCCTGCAGCTCTCGGGCGAGGACGCCACGGCGCTCGGCTTCATGGCGCATGGCGGCCATGGCTGCATCTCGGTCACCGCGAATGCCGCGCCGGGTCTTTGCGCGCAGTTCCAGGCCGCCTGTCTCGCCGGTGATTACGCGAGGGCCCTTTCGTTTCAGGACAAACTGATGCCGCTGCACACGGCACTGTTCCTGGAGACAAGCCCTTCACCGGTGAAATATGCGCTGGCGGCCCAGGGCCGCATGCAGGAGACGGTGCGCCTGCCCCTGCTTCCGGCCTCGGATTCGACGAAGGCGGTCGTGCGCGAGGCGCTCGGCATCGCGGACATTCCCCTGGCCTGAGTGGATCATGGCAAAAGCAAACAAGAGCGCGCACCGCGTCGTCGCGGATAACCGAAAGGCGCGCTTCAATTACGAAATCAAGGATAGCTACGAGGCGGGCATTGCCTTGTCGGGAACGGAGGTGAAGAGCCTGCGCACCGGCAAGGCAACCATCGGCGAAGCCTATGCCGGGCCGATGCGCGAAGAGCTTTATCTGTTCAACGCCTACATCCCGGAATATCTGCAGGCCAATCGTTTCAACCACGAGCCCAAGCGCCCGCGCAAATTGCTGCTGCATCGCCGCGAGATCGACAAGCTCATCGGCGCGACGCAGCGCGAGGGCTACACGGTCGTGCCGCTGCGGATCTATTTCAACGATCAGGGTCGCGCCAAGGTCGAGCTCGGACTCGGGCGCGGCAAGAAGTTGCACGACAAGCGCGAGACCGAGAAGAAACGCAGCTGGGAGCGCGACAAGGCGCGCATCCTGCGCGAGAAGGGCTGAGCCGGGGGCCGGAGCGCGCGAGAACGCCCCGCGCCGGTTTCCCGCACGGATCAGGTTTCGTCGGTGCCTTCGTCGGTCGGCGGCGACTGCCGGATGCCGTAACGGCGCTCCAGTGCGACATTGCCACGTGGCTGCGCATCCGGCGCGCGAGCGCCCCCGCGATCAGAAATGTCGCGTCCGATCCGCTTCTCCAGCGAGGCGATGTCGAGGAATTCGTCCGCCTGACGTCGCAATTCGTCGGCAACCATCGAAGGCTGGGTCGAGATCGTCGAAACGACGGTCACGCGCACGCCGCGGCGCTGCAGCGCTTCAACCAGCGAGCGAAAATCGCCGTCGCCGGAAAAGAGCACTACATGGTCGATATAGGGGGCGAGTTCCAGCGCATCGATGGTGAGCTCGATATCCATGTTACCCTTCACCTTGCGCCGCCCGGAGGAATCGACGAACTCCTTCGTGGGCTTGGTGACGACACGGTAGCCGTTGTAATCGAGCCAGTCGATCAGCGGGCGGATCGAAGAGTATTCCTGATCTTCAACGATCGCAGTGTAATAGAAAGCCCGGAGCAGGTTGCCACGCCCCTGGAATTCTTTCAGCAACATCTTATAATCAATGTCGAAACCCAGTGTACGCGTCGTCGCATACAGGTTCGCACCATCGATAAACAGGGCAATCTTTTCTTTATCACTCATCGCTTCGCTTTCAATTCGCCGCAACCCTAACCGGATGTCGGCCCCTCCCCGGTCGTTCATCGTACGCTCATCGCAGAAGTCGTCCGTTACCCAAATCGCACGAGGGATCTTCGATGAATGACGTAACCGCCACGACCTGAGCCGGGCCGCACGCGCATCAAAACGTACAGCGTGCTGATGTCAATTGCAGAGAGCCAATGCCCGAAACCGTTCACCAACACTTTGCGGAATAAACCGAAAACTCTTGAGGCGCAACCGGCCCGACGCCCATATTCGCGTAAATTGCCACGTCTACGCCATGAAATTCAGATCATGCGAAACGAGACGTGGCGAAGATTTGCAAGACACATCCATTCGCGCGCAAGTCCAGGTTTTGTTTCAAGGCCGTGCGCCGGGAAACAGGCATCACCAGTGAACCTCTGCGGGACGCTTGCGCCTGGTATTGCGGTGGTCGCCGACGATCCGTCCATCGGCGAAATTCACCACACGGTCTGCGATCTCCCGGATTGCAACATTGTGTGTGATCACCAACGTGGTGGCGCCGAGCCGCTCGTTCGCCTGCATCAATGCTTCGAGAACAACGACCCCGGTTTGCGAATCCAGCGCACCCGTCGGCTCGTCGCACAGAAGCACTTCGGGATTCTTGGCAATGGCACGCGCGATCGCGACACGCTGTTGCTCTCCGCCCGAGAGCTGCGCGGGAAAGTGGTCCATGCGCTGCGAGAGGCCGACCATGGCGAGCGCTTCCTCGGGGGGCATCGGTGCGCGCGCGATCTCGGTGACGAGCGCCACATTCTCCCGCGCGGTCAGGCTCGGCACCAGATTATAGAACTGGAAGACGAAGCCGACATGGTCGCGCCGATAGGAAGTGCGCTCGCGCTCGCTCATACGCGCGAGATCCCTATCACCGAACCGGACCGAGCCCTCTGTGGCCGAATCGAGACCGCCTATGATGTTGAGGAAGGTGGACTTGCCGGAGCCGGACGGGCCGAGCATCACCACGAACTCTCCGGAAACTGCCTCGAAATCCACGCCGCGCAGCGCGTGTACCGCAACCTCTCCGCTCTGATAGACCTTGGTCAGCCCCTGAGTGCGAAATACCGGCGTCGCAGCTTCGCCCGCATCCGCCCCGGTCGCCACGTGATTTTCCCGTGTGATCATCTCTCCATGATGGCGCGTCACCCCCTTCATGGAAATGACGAAGATCAATCCGCACGCACCGTTCCGGGCACGCCATCCGGCGGCGTGGAGCGGGATGCGACGATGAAACCCGTCACCGCAGACGCCGTTTTTGATTGTCAAGCGGCCCCAAAAGGCGCTAAGCAACCGCCGCACCGTGGCGTGTTCGCGCCGCGCAAGGAATCGTCACGTCAATATCCGCAGCTGGCGGATCGGAGCTGTCGCATGAACTCGTTCGAGCTCAACAAGATCATGGGCGCCGTCTTCGGCGCACTTCTCTTCGTCGTCGGTATCAGCGTCATCGCCGGGATGCTCTTCTCGCCGCGTCCCGCAGAGCTGGGCGAGCTGGTCCTTCCCGAGCCGGTCGAGGACGAGGAGACCGTCGCCGAGGTCGTCGAGGTCGATCCGCTGCCGGTACGCCTCGCGAATGCCTCGGTAGAGCGCGGCGAAGGGGCGTTCCGCGCCTGCGCATCCTGCCATTCCGTCGATCCCGGTGGTGACCACCGCGTCGGCCCGAACCTTTGGAATGTCGTCATGGCGCCGATGGCGGACAAGGATTTCGGGTACTCGTCTGCACTTCAGGAGCGCGGCGCTGAGGGCGATGTCTGGAGCTTCGAATCGCTCGACGCCTTCATCGAGAATCCGCGCAACTACGTGTCGGGCACCTCGATGTCCTATGCCGGGCTGAGCAACGTCGATACCCGCGCCAACGTGCTGGCCTATCTGCGCTCGCTCTCCGACAACCCCGCCCCGCTGCCGGAGGCTTCCGAGGACGAAGCCGCACTGGACGGTGAAGAAGAGACCGCCGACGACTGATCCCGGCAAGCATTCCGGCGGGGCGCCGCCGGCGAAAGGTCCCGGTGAACGGCAAGAGAACCCGCCGCGCCGGACGAATCAAGAAGACAAGGGTTTTCTGAACTGAAAAAGGCCGGGTCACACCCGGCCTTTCCTGCTTTCACTGAGGTATAGCGAGTCGCGTCGCCTCAACGCGCCTTCGGGCTGATCAGCTTGCGATTGACCAGCACCTCGGCGATCTGCACCGCATTCAGCGCCGCGCCCTTGCGCAGATTATCCGAGACGCACCAGAAGGCGATGCCGTTCTCCACTGTCGCATCCTCGCGGATGCGTGAAATATAGGTCGCGTCCTCGCCGGTCGCGTCGACGGGCGTGACGTAGCCGCCATCCTCGCGCTTGTCGACGACCATGATGCCCGGCGCCGCGCGCAGGATTTCGCGCGCTTCGTCGGCGCTGATCGGCCTTTCGAATTCCACGTTCACCGCCTCGGAATGCGAGACGAAAACGGGCACGCGCACGCAGGTGGCGGTGAGCCTGATCTTCGGATCGAGGATCTTCTTCGTCTCCGCCAGCATCTTCCACTCTTCCTTGGTGTAGCCGTCCTCCATGAAGACATCGATTTGCGGAATGAGGTTGAAGGCGATGCGCTTCTGGAATTTCTCGGTGACAGCATCCTGCAGCGAATAGACCGCACGCGTCTGCCGGTCGAGCTCGTCCTCGCCCGCCTTGCCGGCGCCGGAGACGGATTGGTAGGTCGAGACCACAACGCGCCTGATACCCGCATGATCATGCAGCGGCTTAAGCGCCACGACGAGCTGTGCGGTGGAGCAGTTCGGATTGGCGATGATATTCTTTTTCGAGAAACCCGCCGCCGCATCGGCATTCACTTCCGGCACGATCAGCGGCACGTC
>NZ_DATGCW010000300.1:0-2287 GCF_035311605.1 Saliniramus sp. | reverse complement strand
GCTGCAACGGCTGTGCCCCAGGCTCGAGAGCGTCTCGCTGGTGGTGTCGTGGTTCGGTGATGATCTGCGGGTCGGATCCTGCAGCATCGCCCCGCGCGTCGACATCCGGAACAAGCAGACGCAGGGGCGGGTCTGGTCGGTGGCCGGGCTCGATCGCAGCACGGCGCGCCTCGCCTCGCTGCATCAGGGCGTACCCGCCTATGGCGGCACGCCCTGTGATGCGAGCGTGATCGCGCTGATCCGTCACCTCAAGGCGCGCGGCCTGAAGGTGACGCTCTACCCCTTCATCATGATGGACATCCCCCACGGCAATGCGTTGCCCGATCCCCGCACCGGCGCATCCGGACAGCCGCCTTATCCCTGGCGCGGACGGGTGACCTGCGATCCTGCCCCGGATGCGCCGGGCAGCGTTGACGGCACCGCGAGTGCGGCGGCGCAGGTTGCGCATTTCTTCGGCAGCGCCGATCCCGGCCCCTCCGAATGGAGCCTGCGGCGTCAGATCCTGCATTATGCCGGGCTCGCCGTGGAGGCCGGCGGGGTCGATGCCTTCGTCATTGGCACCGAGATGGTCTCGCTGACGCGCATCCGCTCTGGTCCAGGGCAATATCCTGCAGTCACCGCCTTCATGACGCTTGCGCAGGATGTGCGCGCCACTCTCGGATCGGCGACCCGCATCACCTATGCCGCCGACTGGACGGAATACGGTGCCCATGTGCGCGACGGCGGCGATGAATTGCGCTTTCCCCTCGACCCGCTCTGGACCCATCCCGCCATCGACGCGATCGGGATCGATTACTATCCCCCGATTTCGGATTGGCGCGACGGCGGCGAGCATCTCGATGCGGCGCTCGCGCGCAGCATCTACGATGTCGATTACCTGTGCGCGCGGCTGGGCGCCGGCGAGGGATTCGACTGGTATTATGCCGATGAAGCGGGCCGCGCGGCGCAGAGTCGCCTGCCGATCACGGATGGTGCTTATGGCAAGCCCTGGGTGTATCGCGCCAAGGATCTCGTATCCTGGTGGAGCGAGCCGCATGTGGAGCGTGTCGGCGGCGTCGAGATCGGCGCGACGGCCTATGTGCCGATGGCCAAGCCGATCTGGCTGACCGAGATCGGCATTCCCGCCGTCGACAAGGGGCCGAACCAGCCCAACCTCTTCCCCGACATGAAATCGTCTGAGGGCGCCTTCCCGCATTTCTCCCGGCGCATGCGCGACGATCTCGCCCAGGCGGCGGGGGTGGAGGCGATCATCCGTCGCTTCGATCCCGCCCATCCCGCGCACGACCCTGCGCATAATCCGCACTCGCCGCTCTATGGCGGGCCGATGGTGGCGCCCGAAAGCCTCGCCGTCTGGGCCTGGGATGCGCGTCCCTTCCCCGCCTTTCCCGAATTCGAATCCGTCTGGGCGGATGGTGCGAATTACGAGACGGGCCATTGGGTGAACGGGCGGATGGAGGGGCTCGACCTCGCCACGCTGATCCGCAAGGTGCTCGATGATTACGGAATCGGGATGCCGCTCGACATTGCCGCCGACGGCTTCGTCGAGGGTTTCGTGATCGATCGCCCGATGGCGCCGCGCGCAGCACTGGAGCCATTGTTGCGCGCCTTCGGCGTCGATCTCGCCGCGACGGGTGGGGTGCTGCGCTGGCGCGGACGGGGCGGGCGGGTCGTGGCCAGCATTGATGCGGGCATGCTCGTCGATGACGATGAAGCGCCGCTGATGCGCCATGTGCGCGCCCAGGAGACGGAGCTGCCGCGCGAGATCGTCATGAGTTTCATTGATTCCTGGGGGGAGATGCGCCGGGCCGCCGCTGCCTCGCGCAGGCTGGCGGGGGCGAGCCGGCGTGAGGTACGGCTCGATCTCGCGGCCTTGATGAGCCGGGGGCAGGCGGGCCGGCTCAGTGACATTCTCCTGCAGGATGCCTGGGCGGCGCGTGACGGGGCACAATTCGCGCTCGGTCCTGCGGCGATAGCATACGAGGTCGGCGATATCGTCGCGATTCCGGGGCTTGCCGGTCCGCGTCTGCACCGTATCAGCCGCATCACCGACGGAGCCGAGCGGCAGATCGAGACGCGTGCGGTGGAGCCGGCCCTGTTCGAAACACCCGGCGCGCGCATCGCGCCGCAACGGCGCAGCCCGCCCGCCTCACCGGGGCGCCCCTTCGTTGTCGTGCTTGATCTGCCCGTCAGCCAGGGCGAACCGGTCGCCCTGCAATATCTCGCCGCCTATGCCGATCCCTGGCCGGGTGCGCTCGCCCTGTGGCGTTCAGTGGATGGCGAGGGATTC
>NZ_DATGCW010000299.1:0-4247 GCF_035311605.1 Saliniramus sp. | reverse complement strand
GCCTCGATCGTAGCGCGGATGTTCTGACGAAGCCGATCCTCGATGGGATCGTAGCCGGCGTCGCTGCACAGTAGCGCTGGCATGGTCGTGTCTGTAGTCTGGTCCATGGCGTGATCTCCCTGGCGGTTGCCGCCGCCGGTTGGGTGGGTTGAATCACCCGGAGATTACGCCGCCTTCAAATTTCCACCACCTTCGCGACACGACCGTCCGGCATCCACCTCATCAGTTCAGTCGGCTATTCATTCAGTTCAAGATTGTATCCCCATGCTGTTGGTTGGCGTGCATGTTCGGGTGCTCCTCAGATGCAAGGATTTCTTGCCTGCGTAAGCATGTGACCGGGTGCAGTCATGTTTCAGGCCACACAAGTGCAGCTTTCACGTCGCGCGCACCGGTCCTCCGATTGCGGCTTTGTCAATCCGAAAAGGGAGCGCTCGGCCGAGGGTAATGGTTCTCTTCGAGGTCACACGCTTTGCGCCTCATCATGGTATTCGGTGCTGCGCTGGTGTGACCGGCTCGCAATCGGGGACGAAGGAAGCGCGATACGGCGGCTTTTCTGGCACAATCACATGGGTGACCCCGCTGGCGAGCATCTCCACAGCCACCAGCGACCGCTGCGCCCGAACCCACGGAAGGACGAAGCCCGGAAACGGTATGGACGCGGCGGGGAAAGGGAGAACCGGCGCAGATACAAGAGTCTTCCCGGTTCCTCGACAGCATTGACAAGGCGCTTGTCGCCGCAGCCGTTGTACCGGTGACGATCATGCTCAATGCGTGATGCGCTCCCGACGTGAGCGGATATCGTTGGCAATCTCGTCGAAAGCGCGGTCGACATTGCTGACATCCGCATCGAAGAAATGCTCCGGCGTCGTTGCGCAATCATGCAGCATCTGACGCGCCTGGATCCCTTCTTCGAAGCGTTGCAGATCGAAGCCGATCGTGAAGATCTCGATTCCCGCATCCTTCATCCCGGTGCAGAGCCGCAACATTCTGTCGTCGAGAAAGTCCTGTTCGTTGCCGTGGTCGACACCGTCATTCTCGCTGATGAAACCCAGGGCGCCGTAGTCGCTGTCTCCGGACGGTGCATTGACCGAAAAGAACTGGTTGATGCCGTCGGTCATGAAGATGGCGATCTTCTCGACGTTTTGCGGATCGTAGTCCCGCGGCGCCGGCGTATCCCCCCACATGCCGCCCCAGCGCGGCGAGAGCGTGCGCCATGCCCAGGCGAGACCCGTTGGCGTCATGGTGCCGCTGCGGCCCCAGGGCATCAGGGAATCGATTACATCGCCGAGCAGGCGACGGTCGTTGGTCCAGTCGGTGATCGCGTTTTGCGGGCAGCCGAGATTGGGGCCGCGTCCCATGTTGCTTGATGCGTTGGTCGTCACGCTCTCGTCGATCGCAACCGGCAGATAACTGTTGTGCATGGCCTCTGCATGAGGATTGCCCACCCCCTGCCAGGACGGCCAGTAATAGGGCGTGAACGGCGCAATTGCCGGCGGCGCATCCGTCAACGCGTGAGGATCGCGCCCCCTTTCCTCGACGCATCCCATCCAGCCATCGGCGACATGGCAGGTGCCGTTGATCCGAACACCCGGACAGGGGCCCGGGCGCGTCCATTCACTGCGATTGCCCAGATAGCACACCCCCAGAGCGGGATCCCAGATCACACCGGTACCCTGGCAATCCGCACCGGCAACTTCACTCGCGCTCCAGATATAGCGGTTGGCGTAGCGGGAAGTGCCGGGCGGGTGGTTGTGCGGCGCCTCGTCCAGCGGGGCTAGCCAGTCGCCGCGATCGCGCCCGATATTCACCGCCGTCACGTAGGGCACCACATTGAGAAGCACCCGTTCACCGGTGGCTTCACCTTCGGGCAGGATGGTATCCATGAGGCCGTGCGCCGCATCCTGCAGCGCCGCCAGCCTGCCGCGGAAACGCATCGATCCCGTCACGTCGAGCACCAGCGAGATTTCGAAGGAACGCAGCTCACCACGCGTGCGGGCCTCGGCATGGAGCGGCAGCTCCGCAAAGCCGAAGAAACGCATGAAGGTGGTGGGCACGCCCCCGTTGACGGAAACCGCGACCAGTGTCTGCGTTTCCTCGACCGGGTTTTCACGCATGACCTGGAGTTCGCGGATCACGGGTGCATGCGAGACCTCCTGAAGGCGCGCGAGCAGCGCTTCCTCCGCAGCATCGAGCGCGGCGCGATCACGTGATCGCCCGACAGCCTGCATCGCCGTCGCATCCACCATGGCCTGAACCGTACTGCGCGCATCCGCCCAGCGCGAATAATCCAGAGCCGCACCGATCGCGCCAAGGATCGGGATCAGGGCAAGGGCGAAGATGAGGGCGATATTGGCCCGCATGTCGGCACGAAACCCGAGGGCTACATGCGCCATGCACCGCGCCGCAGCGGTGATGGACCGCAAGACGCCCGGGATAATCGCGACAGAATTCAAGATCTTCATAACTGCCCCTGAAACCGCTTCCTGATTGTTTTTAATCTTAAGTTGCTAATCAATTATCAACACGTTGTTACACCTCCAAAGGCAATCGATCCGGGCAGCGAAGCCCGGCTGATCCGCCCACCTGCAAACAGGCGATGCAGCCGAAGCGCAGATGGTTTAGATCTCTGCGCATGTCCGATTCCGCAGAACCCGCATCCCCCGCCTTCCGCGAGGCTCTTCCCATCGACGCGGTGCGCGATCGCATCATTGCGACGCTCGACGCGCATGCATCAGCGGTGCTGGTGGCGCCTCCCGGTGCGGGCAAGACCACGCGGGTGCCGCTCGCACTCCTGCGCGATGCGCGTTTTCTCGCCGGAGACAGCGCTGCGGGGCGACAGATCATCCTGCTTGAGCCCCGCCGGCTCGCCGCACGGGCAGCAGCGCAGCGTATGGCCGACAGTCTCGGCGAACGTGTCGGCGATACCGTCGGTCTGCGCATGCGCTTCGAAACCCGCTCCGGGCCGAAGACGCGGATTACCGTGG
The DNA here is from genome assembly GCF_035311605.1 of Saliniramus sp. Taxonomy (NCBI): domain Bacteria; kingdom Pseudomonadati; phylum Pseudomonadota; class Alphaproteobacteria; order Hyphomicrobiales; family Salinarimonadaceae; genus Saliniramus; species Saliniramus sp. The sequence continues at coordinate 1,263 of NZ_DATGCW010000299.1, read as the reverse complement.
TGACGGAGGGTGTCTTCGCGCGGATGCTGCTCGATGATCCCCTGCTCGACCAGGTCGGGCTGGTGATCTTCGATGAGTTCCACGAGCGTTCCCTCGATGCGGATTTCGGTCTCGCGCTCGCCCGGGACGTGCAGACGGGCCTTCGCCCGGATCTGCGCATTCTCGTGATGTCGGCGACCCTCGACGGCGCGCGCATCGCGGCGCTGCTCGGACCCGAGCCGGAAATCGGGGAAACGCAGCCGGCACCGGTGATCGAATCGCAAGGGCGCAGCCATCCGGTGGAGACGCGCTATGGCGGGCGTGATCCGCGCCGCCCGCTCGCCGCCGACATGGTTGATTGCATCCTGCGGGCGCTTGAAGCCGAGACCGGCTCCGTTCTCGTTTTCCTGCCCGGCGCCGCCGATATCCGCCGGGTGGAGGGGCTGCTGACGGAGCGCGCGCATGATCCGAACGTGATTGTGGCGCCGCTCTTCGGTGCGCTGGAGCGCTCCGAGCAGGACCGCGCCATCGCCCCGGCGCCGCAGGGTAAGCGCAAGGTGGTGCTGGCGACGAGCATTGCGGAAACCGCGCTCACCATCGAAGGCATCCGGGTGGTCATCGATTCGGGCTATACCCGAGTGCCGCGTTTCGAACCCGGCTCCGGCCTGACGCGGCTGGAGACCGTGCGGATTTCGCGCGCCGGCGCCGATCAGCGGCGCGGGCGAGCGGGACGCACGCAGCCGGGTATCTGCTACCGGCTCTGGGAAGAAGCGGCGAACGGGGCGCTGGCGCCGTATCAGCGCCCGGAAATTCTCGATGCGGATCTGACCGGGTTGGTGCTCGATTGCGCCGCCTGGGGCGAGATCGATCCCGCCCGGCTGCCCTTCCTCGATCCGCCCCCGGCACCCGCCCTTACGGAAGCGCGCAAGCTCCTGACCGATCTCGGGGCGATCGAAGCGGATGGGCGCCTGACGGATACGGGCCGGGCATTGCGCGCCCTGCCGCTGCCGCCGCGCCTTGCCCGGATGATCGTGGCTGCAGCTGAGGAATCCCCGCAAGCCGCACGCCTCGCTGCCGATTGTGCGGCCGTGCTGGTCGAGCGTGGACTCGCCGGCGACGATGCCGATCTCGCACAGCGTGTCATGCGCCTGCGCCGCGAGGGTGGAGGGCGCGCGCAACAGGCACGGGTCATGGCGCAACGCTGGGCCAAGTCCGTATCGCCCGATGGGGATCGCCAGAGACCGCAATCCGACGCCGGGATGCCCGATGAGGCGCTCGGCGGCC
>NZ_DATGCW010000298.1:0-2090 GCF_035311605.1 Saliniramus sp. | reverse complement strand
CGTGGCGAGCAGATCCTCGCCATAGGCCTGCGCTTCCGCCATGTCGGCCAGACGCGGGACCACGATGGCGAATTCATCGCCGCCGATCCGCGCCACGGTTTCGCCATCGCGGGCATAGGCGGATAACCGTTCGGCCAGGGTGGTGATCAGATGATCACCGGCATCATGGCCGAGCGAGTCGTTGATCTGCTTGAGATTGTCGAGATCGAGGAAGAACAATGCACCGCTTTCGCCATCCTTGCGGCGCGCGCGCATCGCGGCAGCCAGCCGTTTTGCCAGCGCCTTGCGGTTGCCGAGCCCGGTGAGCGGGTCCCGCTCGGCCTGTTTGCGGATGAGCGTCTCGGCGCGCTTCAGCGCGGTAATGTCGGTGCGTATGCCCACCAGATGACCCGAGGGCGAACGGCTTTCGCGAACCTGCACCCAGCGCTCGTCGCCGGTATCGCGCAGAAAGGTATGGCCGCTTTCTGCGTGGATGCGCATGCATGCGTCGATCCAGGCTTTCTGTCGGCCCGGACTGTTGCCGGCTTGCGGAAACTGGCCTCGGGCAACTCCCATATGCAACATTTCCGCAAAGCTCATGCCGAGGCGAATGCCGTCGGCCATCTTGGGATAGGTTCGCAGAAAGCCCTCGTTCCACAGGATCAGCCTGTCATCGGCATCGAAGGCGGCAATGCCGTCGGGAATGGCCTCGATCACGTCGCGCAGGAGCGTCTCGGCCCGGGTGCGAGCCTCGATCTCCGCCGCACGCTCGGCTTCGGCAATCCTGCGCTCGGTCACATCAATGCGGATCGCCAGGTAGCCCTTGATTTGCCCGTCCTCGCCCTTGATCGGCGCGATGGTGCTGTCCACCCAGTAGAGCTTGCCGCATTTCGCGCGATTACAGATCTCACCGCGCCAGGTCCCGCCTGACGCGATGGTGCGCCACATGGTGCGGAAATAGTCTTTGGGATGGACACCGGAATTGAGGACGGCATGGGTCTTGCCGACCAGTTCGTCACGCGTGTAGCCGCTGATCCGGCAGAAGGGTTCGTTGACCGCGGTGATCACGCCGCGTCGATCGGTGATCCCCACGATCGCATGCTGGTCGAGGGCCGTCTGATAGGCGAGCAGTTCGGTTTCGATGCGCTCCAGATCACTGACGGCGCGTGCCATTCGGCGCGTCGTCTCTTCCCAGGCGCAATCCAGATTGATTTCCTCTTTCCACCGGATATCCTCCTCTCCGGCTCCTGAGTGAATGCCCAAGATATTCCGCATGCGTATCGCCTCGTCTGATCTGTTCCGGACCTTGGCGGGTGAAGTCAGATCTTGCGCACCTGTTCGATGAAATCCGTGACCGCCTTGGCGACGCGTTCGCATTCCGCATCGACCGTCGAGGCACTCGTTGTCATGCTCTCGCCCGACTCCGCCGAACGCCGCGCCGTCTGCGCCACATCACCCATCGCCTGGCTCACGGAGGCGCTGCCGGTGGCGGCCTCGGTGACCGAGCGAGAGATCTCGCTCGTCGTCGCCGCCTGCTCCTCGACCGCAGCCGAGATCGCCACCGAAGTCTCGTCGATCGTGTCGATGGTGGTGGAGATGCGTCCGATGGCGGCGACGGTGGATTGCGTCGATTCCTGAATGGCGGCGATCTGCTCGGAGATTTCTTCGGTCGCTTTTGCCGTCTGTGAAGCGAGATTCTTCACTTCCTGGGCAACGACAGCGAATCCCTTGCCGGCCTCACCCGCGCGAGCGGCCTCGATCGTGGCGTTGAGGGCGAGCAGATTGGTCTGCCCGGCAATGTTCTGGATCAGCGAGACGATCTGGCCGATCTTCTGGGACGCATCCGCGAGGGCCTGCACGCTCTGCGAGGTTTCCCTGGCCTCCTGCACGGCATTCTTCGTGATCCCGCGTGACTGGTCCACCTGACGCGAGATCTCGCTGATGGAGCTGTCGAGTTCCTCGGCTGCGGCGGCGACAGCCTGGACATTGGCGCTGGTCTGCTCGGCACCGGACGAGGCGGAGGTTGCGGTCTCGGTCGCTTCACGGGTCGCGGCGATGACCCCTTCCGCGCCAGTCTGCATGGAACCATTGGCGCGGCGCACCCCCTCGAG
>NZ_DATGCW010000297.1:0-2190 GCF_035311605.1 Saliniramus sp. | reverse complement strand
CACGTGCGTGGGGAACACGGCTGGTCAGTTCTTCGAGCCTGATCGCCAGCCGGTTCATCCCCACGTGCGTGGGGAACACTTGTCGGCGAGGCGGAGCTTCACGCCTTCGAACGGTTCATCCCCACGTGCGTGGGGAACACGAATTGCGGCAATGCGTCTCCTGTAAACCAGCCGGTTCATCCCCACGTGCGTGGGGAACACTCTTCCGAGAAGCTGTTGATTTCACGAATCAATTTCGATGTCAAAGAGCCTACCAACTAATTCTTGGTTTGTTCCCGCCGGTTGTCAACCCGATTCGCGCGGCGTCTGCGGCAGAAACGAGACCAGTGTGAAGCCGTCGAAATCGGAGGGGATGCGGCGATTGGTTCCGCAGGTCTCGAAGGCGAAGCCCGCATCGTTGGGCGCACTCCAGGCGATCACGCCATTGCCGTCGCCGATCCCCGTGACGACCTGTTCCCAGATCCGCTCGCGCGTGCGTTTGCCATAGCGCCCGACATAGACCCCGGCGCGAATCTCGAGCAGCCACACGGCGAGACGCCCGCGCAGACGCGGCGGGGCGTTTTCAACCACGATGACCATCATTCCCGCTACCCTCCCCGTCCGACAAGGCGGGCGGCTGCGCATCCTCTGGCGCCTGCGGCTTCGCGAGCCCGCCCGCATCGAGAATTTCCTCGATTGTCGGGATGATGCGCTCGAGCAGTTTCGTGCGCCGGAACGCGTCGCGACAGGCGAGGCGCACCGCCCGATCGGGCGCTTCTCGCAGCTGGCCCCTGGCGGCCTTGCCCGCAACCTCGAACGCGACCGGCACCACGGTCTCGAATTTGAACAAATCGGCGATGTCGTAGACGAAGGAGAGCGGGCGGCCTGCATGCAGGAAGCCGATCGCGGGTGCATACCCCGCCGCGAGCACGGCAGCCTCGCTCAGCCCATGAAGGCAGGCTGTTGCAGCGGAAAGGCAGCGATTGGGAATGTCGGAGGCCTCCCAATCGCCGGCATCATAGCGCCGGCGCTGCCAGTCGACACCATGTCGCTTTGCCAGGTTATCGTACAGCGCGCGCACCCGCGCACCCTCGATTCCGCGCAGTTGATCGACGGAGCGCTTTTCCGGCGCAGGCTCGCCGAAGCGATTTTCGAACATGGCCCGCACCACGCGCAGCCGGCTCTCCGGATCAAGGGCGAGCTGCGCCTGGTAGAGCAGCTTGTCCGAGCGCGCGCCGCCGGGCTGCCCGGCAGCGTAGAGCCGCACTCCGGCTTCGCCGACCCAGACCAGCAGCGTCCCTGCCCGCCCGGCCAGCGCGATCGCCGCATGGCTGACGCGTGTACCCGGTTCGAGCATCAGGCAAGCAAAGCCACCGAGCGGTATATGCGTGCGCACGCCCTGCGCATCGAGTGAAACGAAGGCCCCGTCGATCACGTCGATCTGCGCACGCTCGACGAACAGGATCGAAGCGCGCTCCTTCAGCGAGATCGGGCGTGGCGGGGCAAGTCCCGGAAGTGGGGAAGCACCGCTCATCCCTTACGCCCGACGGATCAGCATCAGCCCGCAGCCATAGGCCTTGGCGCGGCCAAAACCCTTGCCGAGTTGCGCGCGGAAAAGCTGCGGATCGGTGACTTCGAGCAGGCCGTCGAAATCCAGCACGGAGATGCTGCCCTTCGGGCCGAGCCGCGCGAATGACCAGCGATTATAACCGTCGATGCGCATCGGGCTGCCCACATCTTCGTCATCGTCGTCATCATCCGCATCCGCGAGCGCGGAGATGACCGGCCTGAACCCGCCCTTGTCGCCCTGGCGGGTGAGCCAGTCCAGACCCGCCTCGTAGATGACCGCCCGACGCTTTTCCGCGCGCGCGCCCGCAGCGATGCCGGCTCGGGTGAGCGCATCCATCACGACATCGTGGCGCTTGAGGCGCCCATTGGCATCGTTGCGGGTTACGGTGGCATTGGCGCGCAGGGAAAACTGCAGGCGATCGCCCCGGGCGAGCACCGGCGCGAAGGGCTTCGTCTCGACTTCCATCACCGGATGGTTCGCATCGGGCGGCCTGTCGGAGAGGACCATGAAGGTCGCGCGCTCGCCGAGTCGGCCCGGCGCCTGCGTCTCGCGAAAGAGAAAGCAGCGCTCGGCCTGCGCGTCGCCGGCAAACAGAGACCAGATCAGCCGATGCGCGGCATTGGCTCGGGCGCTGTCCTCAT
>NZ_DATGCW010000296.1:0-4741 GCF_035311605.1 Saliniramus sp. | reverse complement strand
CGCCGGGTTGCCGTCGTGCATGACAAATCCGCCTTCGGCAAGGGCCTGGCCGACCGCACGCGGCAAGTCATGAACGATCTGGGCCTCGACGATACGCTCTATACCGGGATCGATACGGGCGAATCGGGCTATGGCGCACTGATCCGCAGCATGGTGGAGGCGCGGATCAATGCAGTCTATTTCGGCGGCATGGCCGAGGAGGCGGGAATCATCTTGCGCCAGATGCGTCAGGCCGGCCTCGGGGCAACCTTCGTCACGGGTGAGGGGGCGATCTCGCCGCAATTTACCGAGAGCGCGGGCGATGCTGCGGAAGGCGCGCTGATGACTGCGGCGCTGCCGCGTGATTCCTACGACCGCCCCCTGCAGGAATCGCTCGATGCGACGGGCCTCGACGGCGGGCGCACGGCGCTGATGAGCTTCGTCGCCTTGCGGGTTCTGGAGGAGGCGCGCGACCATGTGCCGGAACTGGAGGCTCAGGCCGTCGCGCAATATCTGCGCAGCGGTGCCATGCTGATGACGGAGATCGGCCCCGTCGCCTTCGACGCACAGGGCGATGCGAGTCTGGGCGAATACGGGCTTTTTGCCTGGCGTTCGGAGCCGGGGCGCGATTTCATCGATTACGAGGGTAATCTCGTCGCGCGCTGAGGGCGCCAATCTACTGGATTATCGCTGAAATGGAGCGCCCGGTTTACGGGCAGCCGGTCCGGCTTTGCATGAGCCCGGATCCGTTTCGATGGTGCGGCCGAGAGGATTTGAACCTCCACCCCCTTTCGAGGACTAGCACCTCAAGCTAGCGCGTCTACCGATTCCGCCACGGCCGCAACGCAGCCCCGTTTTCCCGGGGCGCGGCGGAGCAATTAGCAGATCGATTTGCCCCCCACAAGGGGTATTGTCGGTTTGGGGAAAAATAGAGGCGTGGGTAGTGATAAGCGGTGGGTCAGGCGTTCACCACGGCGGCCACATCGCGCAGGACAGGCAGATCTGGCGGCGCCTCATGCTGCAACAGCTTTTCCTCGATCTCGCCTATGATGGCCTTGATCAGATCGCTCTTCTTCAGTTTCGTCGTCTGCATCAACTGGTGCAGGCGCGCATCGGTGGCCGGCGTGATCTTGCAGGAAAGCCGTTTACGCGGGACAGGCACGGGGCTTGGGGATTTGCGCGCCGAAGCGGTGCGTCTGGTTTTCTCGGCCAATCTTTGCGGCGCCTGCGGGTCATCTTCGAGGCGCTTGAGGAAATGAGCGATCAGTGGTTTGCGAAACCGCGCGGTCGCTGCCGAATCGATGCGCAGGGCGGCAAGGTCAAGTACCTGCAGATCGCGCGCCGATAGCGAGACTTCGAGCGTTACCTCCGCCGCCTCACGCGCCCGCCGGATCGCCGGCGTTGATTGCGCAGGTATGGCGACGACGGTATCACAGATATTGCAGACCGCGACGAGGATATCCTTGACGATCCCTTCCCCGTCATCGAAGGGCACGTCGCGATACCGGAACGTGGTCGTCACGAGCATCTGGCATTGCGCACAGATCGCTTTTGACTTTTCACCTGCTTCATAAAATTTCATGATGGATCTCACTTGTGAACGCTGATGAAAACCGTGTCAGGGTCATCGATAAAATAGAATTTCACATACTATTAATTGTGGTTGACGATATGAAATTCGGTATTCGAATCAGCATGATGCGGTGAAGCAACATGATCGTTGCCATTGCTTCGAAGCAGAACCGCTTTCAGCTCCTGTGCCCAGATCTGCCCCGTCAGGAGCAGATTTTTCGTATCAATCCCTTCGCGTGATTCATGCTGGTACTGTCCGGTATCAAGAGCTGCGATGACGCGCCGCTCGCCTCAGTGAACCCTGATCCCTTCATTGTACGAATATCCTCGTAATGTCAATTTTGACCCTGCCCCTTGGTGCAAGCTGTCTCTTTCGGCAATAAAAAATTGTATTTTTGTAATAAACCAACGCTGGGACAGATGTCGTCTGGCCTGTGAGGACTCATCGCTACCTGGGTGAGCGTGGTGACAGATTTCCGATATCAGCCATGCTGCGGCTTCAAAACAGCAACCGGATCATGCATGCGAAGACCGGATCTGCCATGATCCGTCCTGACGCTGCCGGTGGGACGGCGAGATCATTCTCTCAGGCCGCCCAATCAGAGAAAGCGGTATTATTGCAGGCTCGTACTCGGGGACGAAGCCCCCTCAATGCCCCCGCGACACGCAGAAATCCACCGTCTCGAGCAATGCGTCCTTCATCTCGCCCTGGGGGAAGATGGCGAGGGCGTCGCGGGCCATGGCGCCGTAGTGGCGGGCGCGTTCGACCGTGTCTTCGAGGGCACCGCATGCCTTCATGATGGCGACCGCGTGTTCGACATCACCATCGCGGATATCACCTTCCTCGAGGGTGCGACGGAAGAAGGCGCGGTCTTCGTCGCTGCCGCGCCGGAAGGAGAGGACGACGGGCAGGGTGATCTTGCCCTCGCGGAAATCGTCGCCGGTATTCTTGCCCAGATTGGCCGCGCCGCCGCCGTAATCAAGGGCGTCGTCGATGAGCTGGAAGGCGATGCCGAGATTCATGCCGTAGCTGCGGCAGGCGGCGATCTCCGCCTTGGGGCGCTCGGCGATGACGGGGCCGACCTCGCAAGCGGCGGCGAAGAGTTCGGCCGTCTTGCCGCGGATGATGGCGAGATACTCGTCCTCGTTCGTCTCGGTATTCTTGGCGGCGGCGAGCTGCATGACTTCGCCCTCGGCGATCAGGCAGGCGGCGGCGGAGAGAATTTCTAGCGCGCGCAGGCTGCCCACCTCGGCCATCATCCGGAAGGCCTGGCCGAGCAGGAAGTCGCCGACGAGCACGCTTGCCTCGTTGCCCCAGCGAATGCGTGCAGCAATCTTGCCGCGCCGCATGTCGCTCTCATCGACGACATCGTCGTGCAGAAGGGTGGCGGTGTGCATGAATTCGACAGCGGCCGCGAGCTTGACGTGGCCAGCGCCCTCATAGCCCGTGAGCTGCGCGGTGGCGAGCGTCAGCATGGGGCGCAGTCTTTTACCGCCTGACGAGATCAGGTGATTGGCAACTTCCGGGATCATGGTGACCTCGGAGCCGGTGCGCGACAGGATCATCGCGTTGACACGCTCCATATCAGCCCTGGTCAAGTCGACGAGACGCCCGATGCCGGGCTCGGCCTTGTCTTCGAAAGGTACGACGACGCCCACGCGCTCCATCCTTGTCTTCACGGGTATGCAATCCCGCTCGGGAGGTAGCGCGACCATGCCGCCTTTCCAACCCGTACATTCATCTCTAGACTACGACGCGATAGAATTCCGCGCGGTCAGCGCAAACTGCCACGCGGCGCCGGGAGAAGCAACGCGCGTGTGCGCCGCAGCGATCGCTGTCATATGAGCTGCCGGCAGCCTATCCTGCATCGCAGCTGCTGGAAAAATGGTCGCTCATGCGGCTCATTCTGCGGTCCATGGAGCTGAAATGGTCGAACTGATTCGCGCCAACGATCCCGTCCTGCTCTCTTTTGCCGAATCGCTGCTGGCCGATGCCGGGTTCAACGTGCTGCTCGTCGATACGCATATGAGCGTGCTCGAGGGCTCGATCGGGGCGATTGCGCGCCGGCTGCTGGTGGTGGAGGACGAGGCAGACGGCGCGCGCCGTCTGCTGCGTGAAGCCGGCCTCGCCGATGAATTGCGTGACCCGCCCTGATGAACCCGACCATGACGGCCCCCGATCCGGCTTCGTATTCGCATGACACGCTGTTTTCCGGGCGTATCCGCCTGATCCAGCGCGCGCGCGGCCACAGGGCCGGGACGGATGCCGTGCTGCTTGCCACCGCACTCGCCCCGCCGCGCGGGGAGCGGATTGCCGATTTCGGGGCGGGCAGCGGCGCGGTGGGGCTGATGGCGCTGCACGAGGCAACCGATTGCCGCCTCGTCATGATCGAGCGCGAGAAAGAACTCGCGGATCTGTGTCGGCTCAATGCGATCGCCAATGGCTGCGCTTCTCGCAATCTCGTCGTCTGCGCCGATCTCCTCGCCGGGCCTGCGCTTGATCATGCCAGCATGGACAGGGTCTACACCAATCCGCCTTTCTTCGAGCCGGACGAGGCGGAGGTTTCGCCGGAGCCGGGGCGGGCGCGGGCGCATGTCACCCTTGTGGGCGGTCACGCGCTCTGGCTCGGCGCCGCGATCCGCTGCCTGCGCCCGCGCGGTCACCTCGCGCTGATCCAGCGTGCCGACAAGCTCGATTCCTGCCTCGCGGCCCTGGTGCCCCGTATGGGCGCGATTGTGGTGACGCCGGTTCTGCCGCGCGCCGGGGCGCCGGCCACGCGGATCCTGATCACGGCGATCAAGGGCGCGCGCACGCCCTTGCGGATCAACCCGCCGCTCGTCCTGCATGGCGATGACGGGCGCTTTACGGCCAGGACCGAGGCGCTGCATCGCGGCGAGAGCGCGCATTTCGGATGGGCCGCCTGAGATGACGCCGCAGCCGCCAGCCGTCCGGCGCATTCGCCGCGCCTATCCGGGTGAGAGTGAAACGCTCTTTGCGATCTGGGAGGCGGCGGTGGCGGCGACGCATGATTTCATCGCGCCCGGCGATCGCGCCTTCTATGCCGAACTCGTGCGCGAGCGTTACCTGCCGCGCGCGCATGTCGCGGTGGCGACCGGTGCCGGGGATGTGCCGCTCGGTTTCATCGGCATGGCGGCGGACCATATCGAGGCCTTGTTCGTGCATCCCGAT
>NZ_DATGCW010000295.1:0-2521 GCF_035311605.1 Saliniramus sp. | reverse complement strand
CCCACTCTGGCCCGGCCTTGCTGACGCCGCCCGCAGACAGTCCGTTCGCCCCTGCCCAGGCACCGGGCGGAGAGGACAATCTCGCCCGCGGCGTCCTCGTCGCCATGATCCAGGGCGCGAAGGCCGACGGGCACATCGATGCCGAAGAGCAGGCCCGCATTTTCGGCCATCTCGACAATCTCGGGCTGGATGCGCAGGCCAAGGCCTTCGTCATGGACGAACTCGCAGCACCTCAGGACATCAACCGCGTGCGCCATTATGCGGATCGTCCGGAAGTCGGTGCGGAACTCTATGCAGCCTCGCTTCTGGCCATGGATCCCGATACGCCCGCCGAGCGGCGCTACCTTACCGAACTGGCCGCCGCGCTCGGCATCGATCCCGGCCTCGCCGCCGAAATCGAACAGACGGTCGCGGTGCATGCGTGATTGCCTGTACGCCTGTTGCCAGGCCCCGGATCCGGATCGTTGCAACCCAGCCACGGCGCATCTCCCGCGAACCGCCTGAAAAAGGGCAGGGGCTGGTGCGCAAGAGCAGCTTTCCGATTGCCGGCATTGAATCAGGCTATCGGAAAAACAGGTGATTCGGGACGACATATGCCGCTGGAAAGCAATCGGCCATGAAGGGCCACCGTTCCCGACATCCCTGGCTGCTTGCCGGCTTTGTTCTGGCGCTGATCCTGACGGGTTTTTTTGCGATCCGCCTCGTCGTCTCGACGCTTTACTGGTCGGAGAACGAGGATCGACCGATCGAGGGCTGGATGCCGATCGGATACATCGCGCAATCGTGGGACGTTCCGCGCGACACGCTCGCACGCGCGATCGAGCACGAGCCCGGCGCGTTCCAGCGCAAGAGCCTCGCGCATATCGCCGAGGAGCGCGGTGAATCGGTCGAAACCCTGATTACACGCATTGAAAACGCAATAGCGGATGCGCGAGAAGAAGCGGTCGACGGTGATGACTGAGCTCTTCTTCGCTCTCGTCAGCGACTGGGGCGCGCCGGCCCTCGCATTTGCGACGTTTCTCTCCTGCCTTGCCGTTCCCGTGCCGACATCCATGATGATGCTGGCCGCAGGCGCCTTCGTCGCTTCCGGAGATCTGCAACTCGCACCCGTTGTCATGGCGGCTTTCTTCGGGGCGATCGCGGGTGATCAGGCGGGGTTCGGGATCGGGCGCACTGCCAGCACCGCGCTGATCGGCTGGCTGCGCGTGAACCGATCGCGGGCGAAATTCCTCGAACAGGCGCAAGGCACGATCGACAGACGCGGCGCTCCGGCGGTCTTTCTCAGCCGCTGGCTGTTTTCGCCACTGGGCCCCTATGTCAACCTGCTGACCGGCGCCGCGAAGATGCCCTGGCCCATCTTCACCATCATGTCGGCCTTTGGCGAGGCGATCTGGGTCACCATCTATATCGGGCTTGGAATCGTGTTTTATGACAATCTGGGCGCCGTCGCTACCGTGCTGGCAGATTCGGCAGGCTTCATGACCTCCGCCCTGATCGCCCTCCTGACCGGCTACGCCCTGTTTCGGCGAAAGCGCGTTCACTGAAAAACGCCTTGCGGATATGCCGGCATCGGGCTTCGCCTGTTTACGAAGCCCGCCTGCGGGGCGCTGCGGCGAGCCGGCAATTCTCACACACCCGGCGCATAGACCGGCGCGTCGAAATCGGACGCACCCGGGGCGGGCTGTTGATTGTCGTCGAGGGCAAAGCCGGGATATCCGCGCGCGGCGATGTCGTCGCAGATGGCGCGGTAGCGTCCCATGCCGCCGGTATAGGGCATGAAGACGCGCGGCTTGCCGGGTACGTTCGCGCCCAGATACCAGGAATGGGGCACCTGCGGCAGCAATGTGCGCCCCGCCGCCTCTTCCACATGCGCGCCCCAGGCCGTTGCCGCCTCCATGCACGGTTCGATCCGCGCCACGCCGCGCTCACGCATGAAGGCGATGCAAGCGGTGATCCATTCCACATGCTGTTCGATCGCAACCGGGAGGTTCACCAGCACCGAGGGACTGCCCGGGCCGGTCACCGTGAAGAGATTGGGAAAGCCCGGGATCTGCAGGCCCAGATACGTCACCGGCCCCGCCGCCCAGGCCTCTGCCAGGCTCAAACCGTCGCGCCCGGTCAGCCCCAGCCGCAGCAGCGGCCCGGTCATGGCGTCGAATCCGGTGGCGAAGACGATCACGTCGAGCGGGTATTCGGCCTCCTCCGTCAGGATGCCGTTCTCCGTGATCTGCTTGATCGGCTCGGCGCGCAGATCCACGAGATCGACATTGTCGCGGTTGAAGGTCTCGAAATACTGCGTATCGACCGGCGGGCGCTTTGCGGCATAGGGATGGTCGATATCGGAGAGAACCCGCGCCTTGCGCGCGTCGTGTACGATATCGCGGATCCTGCCCTTGATGAAAGCGGCGGCGGTGGCGTTGGCGTCCTCGCTCGCGAGCAGATCCTGGAACACCGCGCGAAAGCGCAAGCCCCCCGTCTCCCACGCTTCCTCGTAGAGCCGCCGGCGCTCATCCTCATCGAC
>NZ_DATGCW010000294.1:0-4429 GCF_035311605.1 Saliniramus sp. | reverse complement strand
CGAAGCCCATCAGGCGGAAGGGGTCGTTCTTGTCCTTGGCGCGCTTGATGTATTCGGGGATCTGGTCGACGGTGCCGATCTCGCGCAGCATCTCCAGGCCTGCCTCGAGATGCTCAAGGAGATCGGGACGCCCAACCGCATCCCCGAATACCTCGAACGCGCCAAGGACAAGGACGATCCCTTCCGCCTGATGGGCTTCGGTCACCGGGTCTACAAGAACTACGATCCGCGGGCGCGCATCATGCAGAAGACCACCCATGAGGTGCTCAACGAGCTTGGCGTCAAAGACGATCCGTTGCTCGAAGTCGCCATGGAGCTGGAGCAGATCGCCTTGCGCGACGAATATTTCATCGAGAAGAAGCTCTATCCGAATATCGACTTCTATTCCGGCATCACGCTCAAGGCGATGGGTTTTCCCACCACCATGTTCACGGTGCTGTTCGCGCTCGCGCGCACGGTGGGCTGGATCGCCCAGTGGAAGGAAATGGTCGAGGATCCGTCCCAGCGCATCGGTCGCCCGCGCCAGCTCTATATCGGCTCCGACAAGCGCGAATACGTGCCGATCGCCCAGCGCGGCTGAGCCAGGCGCGATCGACCGGTCGTTTCGTCTTAGGCCGCCTTCCCGCAGGGCGGCCTTCTTTTATTCTGGGCGCCTGGGCCGGGCAAGGCAAGTCATCAACTTTGTAAAAATCTTGCTAAAAGGAAGTTTTTCGTATATGCTATTACATATGATTATAAATTATTAAATCAAGGTGTTTTCATGATGAACGTACACGGTTTTTCTTCATCTGATCCAAAGATGGGCAATGTGGCGCCAAGAGAGAAAACAGATTTTTCGCTTCCGCCCGAAAAGAGCGCTCAGCCCGCCGGGGCCATTGCGTCGGGTTGTGTCCCACCGGGGTCGCAGAGTGGCAATGCTCCGATCGCAATACCGCTTGATAGCCCGTTTACGGATTTCATTATCAACCAAGCCGCCCGGAACCTTGACAGCCCGGCGGAATCACTCGTGCTCTCGGACAACCCGAACGGCCAAAACGCCAGCAACTTGCAGACCGTGCTGCAGCGCGTTCTCGGCACGGTCGTGAGAGAGGACGGCCTTGTGGCGATCGTCCAGAACGGCGATGGATATATCTCCGTCGAAGAGTTTCGGCAGTTGTCTCGTGAGCATGGAACGACCTTCGTCCTCTCTACGGGCGGTGGCAACGCCGCTCTGGTCATAGACCCAAACCAGCCGGATCGTATGGACCGGGGGGCCGTAATCGACGATGGCGACGTGCATTCTGGGTGCGGCGGTGTCCCTTCGATCCGGTTGAGCAATTGATCGGTGCCCCGCACCCTCACGCCTCGGTGCCCGCCCCGCAAGTTCTTCGCGGGGCGGTGCTCTAGAGCATCATGCCGTCAGGTGGATACCGGCTGACGGAAAAAATGATGTGTTGAGCAACCACTCGGAGCGCCTGGCCTGACTCGGTCAGGTCGGAACGCGCTCCACGCGGTAACATTGCCGACAGCCACGATCCTTCGATTCTCCTGCCGATACACGCCAGTTCAACGTGGCAGCGTGCTCGATCCCATCAGCGTCTCGTCGATGGCGCGTGCCGCTTGGCGGCCTTCGCGGATGGCCCAGACCACGAGGGACTGGCCGCGGCGCATGTCGCCAGCGACGAAGACCTTCTCGGCATTGGTCCGGTAATCCTTCTCGTTCGCGACCACGTTGCCGCGCTTGTCGAGCGCCACTTCCGCCTCGCTGACCATGCCGTCATGCACGGGGCTGGCAAAGCCGATGGCAATGAACACGAGATCCGCCTTGATGATGAACTCCGTGCCCGGGATCGGCTGGCGGCGCTCATCGACGCGGGCGCATTTCACGCCGGTGACCTTCCCTTTGCCCTTGCCCTTGGCCTTGCCCTCGATGGCGAGGGTCGCAGCCTGGAATTCGCGCTCGGCGCCCTCTGCCTGGCTGGAGGAGGTACGCATCTTCGTCGGCCAGTAGGGCCAGACCGCGAGCTTGTCCTCGATCTCGGGCGGGCGCGGGCGGATATCGAGCTGGGTGACCTGAAGCGCGCCCTGGCGGAAGGCGGTGCCGATACAGTCGGAGGCCGTATCGCCGCCGCCGATGACCACGACATGCTTGCCGGCAGCGAGGATTTCCTCGATCTCCTCGTCGGCAGGCTCGCCGTTAACGCGCTTGTTCGACTGGGTGAGATAGGGCATGGCGTAATGCACGCCGTGGAACTCCATCCCCGGCAATTGCGGGTCACGCGGATTCTCCGCGCCGCCGGCCATCAGCACCGCGTCGAATTCGTTGTGCAGGCTCGCGAAGCTCTTCGACATGCCGATATTGACGCCGCAATGGAAGATCACGCCCTCGGCTTCCATCTGCTTGACGCGCCGGTCGATGTGATACTTCTCCATCTTGAAATCCGGAATGCCGTAGCGCAGGAGCCCGCCGGGCTTCGCCTCGCGCTCGAATACATGCACCTCGTGGCCGACCCGGGCGAGCTGCTGCGCGGCGGCGAGGCCGGCGGGGCCGGAGCCGATCACGGCAACGCGCTTGCCGGTGAGGCGGGTGGGCGGCTCGGGCTTGATCCAGCCCATATCCCAGGCCTTGTCGGCGATGGCCTGCTCGATCGTCTTGATGGCGACGGGTGCGTTCTCGAGATTGAGCGTGCAGGCTTCCTCGCAGGGTGCGGGGCAGATGCGACCGGTGAATTCCGGGAAGTTGTTGGTGGAATGCAGATCACGCGCGGCCGTCTCCCAGTCGCCCTGATAGACGAGGTCGTTCCAGTCCGGGATCTGGTTGTGCACCGGGCAACCCGTCGGTCCGTGGCAGAACGGGATGCCGCAATCCATGCAGCGCGCGGCCTGTTTCTTCAGATCGCTCTCGTCCGGCGGCAGGGTGAATTCGCGAAAATGCCGAATCCGATCGCCGGCGAGCTGATACTTCTGATCCTGACGATCATATTCGAGAAAGCCCGTGACCTTGCCCATGGGTTTCGTCCCCTGTCGATCCCTGCGACCGTTCCAGAGCGGTCGTGATTGATAGTTAAATCGAGTGCCGCGCGCCTACAAGGGTGCGACCGGCCCATTACCCCGAGGCGACCGCCCTCACTCCGCCGCTGCCGGCATGCGCGCACGCTCCATCTCGCGAAGCGCGCGGCGGTATTCGACCGGCATCACCTTCACGAATTTGGTGCGATAGGCTTCCCAATCCTCGAGGATCGCCTTGGCGCGGGTCGAGCCGGTATAGTTGAGGTGGTTGGTGATGAGCTGCCGCAGGCGCTCCTCGTCCTTGCCCGACATGTCGGCCATGACGTCGATGCGGCCCTTGGTCTCCAGATCGCCGCCATGGTGGTGCAGCGAAACCATCAGATCCTCTTCCGCCTCGACCGGCTCCAGATCGACCATGGAAAGATTGCAGCGCTTGCCGAAATCGCCGGCCTCATCGAGTACATAGGCGATGCCGCCCGACATGCCCGCCGCGAAGTTACGGCCCGTCTCGCCGATCACCACGACGACGCCGCCGGTCATGTATTCGCAGCCGTGATCACCGGTGCCCTCGACTACCGCGACGGCGCCGGAATTGCGCACGGCGAAGCGCTCGCCGGCCACGCCGCGGAAATAGCACTCACCGGCAATGGCGCCATAGAGCACCGTATTGCCCACGATGATGGCCTTCTCCGCCTCGACCTTGCTCTCCTGCGGCGGGCGGATGATCAGCTTGCCGCCCGAGAGCCCCTTGCCGACATAGTCATTCGCCTCGCCCTCGAGATCAAGGGTGACGCCGGCGGCGAGCCAGGCGCCGAAGCTCTGGCCGGCGGTGCCCTTCAGCTTCACCGTGATGGTATCGTCAGGCAGGCCCTCATGTCCGTAACGCTTGGCGATCTCGCCCGAGAGCATGGCGCCGACGGTGCGATCGGTATTGGCGACCTGCGCCTCGATCAAAACCGTCTCTTCGCCTTCGATCGCGGCAGCGGCTTGTGCGATCAGGCTGCGGTCCAGAACCTGCGCGATCGGGTGTTCCTGGCGCTCGGTATGGCGCGTGGCGATCCCGGCGCGGACCTCCGGGCGCGTGAAGATGCGCCCGAAATCAAGCCCTTTGGCCTTCCAGTGGGCGACCGCGTCGCGCTTCTCGATCAGATCGGAGCGTCCGATCAGATCATCGAGCGTCGCATAACCCATCTGCGCCATCAGCTCACGCACCTCCTCCGCGATGAAGAAGAAGTAGTTGATGACGTGCTCGGGCAGGCCCTTGAAGCGCTTGCGCAGGACGGGATCCTGGGTGGCGACGCCCACGGGGCAGGTATTGAGATGACACTTGCGCATCATGATGCAGCCCGCCGCGATCAGGGGCGCTGCCGAGAACCCGAACTCGTCTGCACCCAGCAGCGCTCCGATCAACACGTCGCGCCCGGTGCGCAGGCCGCCATCG
>NZ_DATGCW010000293.1:0-14603 GCF_035311605.1 Saliniramus sp. | reverse complement strand
TATTATCAGGTGATGCAGCGCAACGGGCGGCGCTGGAGCGCGTATCGCGCCTGGCTCGAACCCGCCATGCGCCGGCCCAATCTCACCCTGCGCACCGACTGCACCGCCACACGCCTGACATTGGCCGATGGCCGCGCACAGGGCATCCGCTACCGTCGCGCCGGCATCGAGGAACACGCGCAGGCGCGCAGGGAGGTCATCCTCACCGCCGGCGCGATCCAGAGCCCGCATCTGATGGAGCTCTCCGGCATCGGCGATCCGCAGGTGCTCGCGCAGGCGGGCCTGCCGGTGTGCCATGCCCTGCCGGGGGTGGGGGCGAATTACCAGGACCACTACGCCACCCGCATGAACTGGCGCGTCACGCAGCCGGTCACCCTCAACGAGCAGACCCGTGGCTGGCGCCTCCTGCGGGCCGTCGCGCAGTATCTGCTGACCCGGCGCGGCATCCTCACCCTCGCCACGGGCATGGCCCACGGTTTCGTGCGCACCCGCCCCGAGCTGGAAACGCCGGACGTCCAATATTTCTTCGTACATGCGAGCTATGCGAACGCCGCCGACCGGGTGCTCGACAAGCGTCCTGGCATGACCATCGGCGTCACCCAGCTGCGGCCCCGTTCGCGTGGCCATATCCATGCCGTGAGCCCCGACCCGCTGACGCCGCCGCGGATCAGCCCGCGCTTTCTCACCGACGATGTCGATTGCGAGACCTTCGCGGCGGGCATGCGCATGGCCCGCGAGATCATGGCGCAGGCCCCGATGCGGGCTTATCTGGGTGAGGAGATGAATCCCGGCCCCGATTGCAGCAAGGATGCGGATCTCATCGCCTTCGCCCGCGCGACCGGACAGACAATCTATCACCCGGTCGGCACCTGCGCCATGGGCGAGGGCCCCGGCGCCGTGGTCGATCCGCGCCTGCGGGTGCACGGATTGGCCGGATTGCGCATCGCCGATGCGGCGGTGATGCCGCATCTCGTCTCCGCCAATACGCAGGCGGCGGTGATGATGATCGCGGAGAAAGCCGCCGACATGATTCTCGCGGATGCGCGCAGCGGCTGAAGCGGGGCAACCCGTCATATTGTGCCGGGTCACAAAATCTTGACTTGGCCTGCGCTTACGGTCAGTGTCCGCGCCCGCACGCCTCGCCTTCCGCGCGGCGGCTTTGATGGTCTATCAGCGGAACCGCATGCGTACTTATCTGGATTTCGAAAAGCCCGTTGCCGAGCTCGAGGGCAAGGTCGAGGAACTGCGTCGGATGGGCGAGGCCGACGATGCGGTGGCGATCTCCGACGACGTCACGCGCCTCGAGGACAAGGCCTCGCAGGCGCTCCTGGAGATCTATGCCGCGCTCACGCCCTGGCAGAAGACGCAGGTCGCGCGCCATCCCCAGCGCCCGCATTTCCGCGATTTCTGCGAGGGGCTGATCAGCGATTTCACGCCGCTGGCCGGTGACCGCAAGTTCGGCGAGGACGAAGCCGTGATGGGCGGCTTCGGGCGGTTTCGCGGTGAAGCGGTCTGCGTGATCGGTCAGGAGAAGGGCTCGGACACGCAGGCGCGCATCCGCCACAATTTCGGCATGGCCCGGCCCGAGGGCTACCGCAAGGCCGTGCGGCTGATGGAACTCGCCGACCGTTTCGGCCTGCCGGTACTGAGTTTCGTCGATACGGCGGGCGCCTATCCGGGCATCGAGGCGGAAGAGCGCGGCCAGGCCGAGGCGATCGCCCGCTCCACCGAGGCCTGTCTCGGCCTCGGAACACCCAGCGTCGCCCTGGTGATCGGCGAAGGCGGCTCCGGCGGCGCCATCGCCATCGCCACCGCCAGCAAGGTGCTGATGCTCGAACACGCCATCTACAGCGTGATCTCGCCGGAAGGCGCGGCCTCGATCCTGTGGCGTGATTCGGCGCGCGCCCAGGATGCGGCGACCAACATGAAGATCACGGCGCAGGACCTGCTCAAGCTCGGCGTGATCGACCGCATCGTCAAGGAGCCGATCGGCGGCGCCCATCGTGACCCGCAGGCGGTGATCGAATCCGCCGGCGATGCGATCGCCGCTGCCCTGTCCGATCTGGCTGGCAAGGATCCAGATGCCCTGCGCGCCCACCGTGCCGACAAGTTCCTCGCCATCGGGCGCAATCTCTGAGCGCGCCGTGCCGGGGCGCCCAGGCACGCCCCGCAGCGTCGGATGCTAGGCTGATCAAGCATTTGTTAACCACGTTTACCCGTACTACCCCCCTCTTGCCCCCTTGCGGTAACGCTTCGCTAACGGTAACGATCATACTCAGATGGGTCACCGTCGTAAGAGGTCGCGTCCGTTAGGGTCGAAATGACAGACCGGCGGGCGTGGCGGATACGGGGGTGGAAACGCATTATGGAGCGGGGACCCCATGTTGAAGCGTTTGATGCTCGTCGCCGGCATCACGATCGCCCTCGGCGCCTGCAGCGCCGATCGTACGGTTTCGTCGAACCGGCACCTCCAGCCCATCCCGTCGGAGACGGTGGCGCTGATGCAGCGCAACGGCATGGCGCCAGACGACCCGATCATGATGCGCATCTTCAAGAAGGAAGCCGAGCTCGAGATCTGGAAGGAAGGTCCCGACGGGCGCTACGCGCATCTCAAGACCTACCCGATCTGCCGCTGGTCCGGCCAGCTCGGCCCCAAGCAGCGCGAGGGTGACCGGCAGGCGCCGGAAGGATTCTATACGGTCACGCCGGATCTGATGAATCCGAATTCGGCCTATTACCTCTCCTTCAATCTGGGCTACCCCAACCGTTTCGACCGCGAGCACGGGCGCACCGGAAAGCACCTGATGGTGCACGGCTCTTGCACCTCGGCCGGCTGCTTCGCCATGACCGATGAAACCGTGGCCGAGATCTACGCCATCGCCCGCGAGGCCTTTGCCGGGGGTCAGCGCGGTTTCCAGGTCCAGTCGTTTCCTTTCCGGATGACACCGAAGAACCTGGCGCAAAAGCGTTATGACGAGAACATCGCCTTCTGGCACAATCTCAAGGAAGGGCACGATCATTTCAAGGTTACGCAGAGCCCGCCGCAGGTCGAGGTCTGCAACGGACGCTATTCCTTCAATACGCAGGGATGCGCGCCGACGGACGAGCGCGTCACCCAGGCCGTGGCCGAGCGCCGTAACCGTGACGAGGCGCGTATCGCGCAATTGATCGAGCGCGGCACGCCCGCCGTGCGTCTCGTCTATCAGGATGGCGCCAGCCACCCGTCGTTCCAGGATCAGGCCGTGGCCTTCGCCAGCGCCACTGATGCATCACAGCTTTCGCGTCGTGCACAGCGCCTCGGCCAGGTCTCGCGCCCGGATGCGATCGCCGCCGGCCCGCGGACCATTCCCGTCGGGTCGGACGGCCAGCCGCTTGAATCATCCACAGCGACGGCCTTTGCGCATAGACAGACCCCCGCACCGAGCGCCCCGTCCGCCGCGCGCTCCGCCGAGGCGGGTGACGGTGGTGTCACCAGCGTGACTCGCGAGGATGCGGCGCCGACCCGGCCGCTGCATCAGCGTCTGTTCGGCAACCTGTTTTCGCGTGACCGTCTGTCAGGCGAAGAACAGACACAGCCGGAGGCGGCGGAAACTCCGACGCCGCCGCAACGGGGCGCCCACATGCTCAACGGCGCGCAGCCGCTGACGCCTCATGGCGATGCCCGTTACACATCATTCCGCTGAGTGCGCGAGTCGCCACTGATTCGCGCGCGCCGATTACTGGTTGCCAGAAATCGTCAACCCTTCCCCTGACAGGCATCGTCCCCGTCGGGGACGGCGCAGCCTTTGCCGGAAGCACGCCTTATGGTCAACGGGGTATTAATTTTAACAATCAATGAATGAGATTTTAACCTCTTGTTTACCCTAACGCGAAAGACTCACCTCACGATGACGGAGAAAGCCGGATCGGCCACGCGGTCGAATCAGCTGATACCGGATCGGGGTCCGGCGCGAAGGGGCGGCGCCGGAACCGGGTGAACAATCTGTCCCACCGTTCGAGAGCGCAGCGATGCGGCACAACGTCCAGAGCAATACCCCCTGGTATCTGGAGGGACTTGATCCCGATACACGCGATGCTGCTCGTGAAGCGGCGCGCCGCTCGGGCATGAGCCTCGACGAATGGCTCCAGGCGACGATCTCCGACCGCGCCACCCGCGCTTTCAGCGAACGGGGCCATCCGGAGCGCGGCTATGCCGAACGCGGCTACACCGAACGGAGTTATCCGGAGCGCGGTTATGCCGAGCGCGAACCGGCGGAGCCCGCACCCACGGTTCGCCGGCGCGCCGCTCCCGCCCGCAGCCAGGCGCCTCAGGGTTACGGCTCGGCTTATGACGAGCTCGACGCCATTGCCGCACGCATCAACAAGGCGACGCGCCAACGCGGCCAGGCTCCCGCCGGCCAGCGCGCGGAAGGGCGTTCCCCCGAGGGACGTGCCGAGGGGCGCGCAGAGGGACGTACCGACGGACGCGGCGCCCAGCACGGCGGCATTGACGCCATCGTCAGTGCCGTGGCCGGAGAGACCGAGCGCCGCAGCCGCGAATCCAATGCTCGCACCGCCGAGGCGCTCGATTCCGTGGTGCGCTGGATCGAGCGCAACGAAGACCGCATGAACGAGAGCACGCGCACGCTCTCGGAGAGCACACGCATGGCGCTCGAGCGCCAGGACCATACCGCGAACGTGCTCGGTGAAGCGCTGGCCATGATGACCAAGCGCCTCGACGATATCGAACACAAGGTCGTGGACGGCCAGCAGCCCTCCATCAGCGCCGCCTTGCAGGCCGTGGAGAAGGTCGAGGCGCATCTGGCCCGGCTCAGCGAGAGCCAGGCCCAGACCAGGACCGAGATCGAGGCGGCCCGCGCGGCCCAGGCGGAACAGACCCGCCGCGACGCGGATCGCGGCAATGCAGCCGAACAGGCCGCACAGGAAGCCGAGCGCCGCGCCCAGGAGGAAGCGCAGGCCCTGCTCGGACGCCAGCAGGAGACCATCGAGAACGCCCTGCGCTCCTTCGAGGATCGCATCGCCGCGATCACGGAAAAGCTCGCCGAAACCAACTCGCGCAGTCAGGAGGCGCAGGCGCGCCATCCCGCGCGTGGTGAGAGCACCGACAAATCCGCGCGCGAACGTCCCCGTTCCGGCCTCGCTGCGGAACTCCAGAGCGCGGTGGCCGAAATCCGCGCCCGCCAGAGCGCGCTTGATGCCGAGGACCAGAATACCAGCCGGCGCAATACGGAGGAGATGCTCTCCACCCTGCGCGGTGACGTGGCCCGCCTCGGCGCCCAGTTGCAGGCGGTGAACGAGACCGGAAGCCGCGAGGGCGAGCAAAGCCGGCGTGCCGTTGCCGATATCGGCAAGGACGTTCGCAGTGATCTCGATGCTCTGTCGCAGAAGCTCGAAGGCCTCGCGCGCAACGACGAACTCGCCGATCTCGAGGAATCCCTGTCCGAACTGACCCGCGAGGCCATCCGCGCCGCCGATGCCGGTCGCGACAAGGAACTCGCGCGTATCAACGGACTGATCGAGCGCGTGCAGACCGAGATCGCAGGCATTGCCGAGGTCACCGCCGAAGGCGTCCATGCGAGGATCGCCGAGGATTACCGCAAGCTCTCGGCCCAGATCGAGACGCTGGGCAGTTCCGATCGTGAACTCGCCGCGACGCTCACCCGTGAACTGGAAGCCATGCGCAGCCTCTACGGCCAGCTCGCCGATCCGAGCCGTGTCGACGAGCTGAACGCGCAGCTGCGGGAATTGTCACATCGGGTCGGCCATATGGCGCGAGGCCAGATCGACGCGGTGGAATTCGCCACCCTGCGCAGCGCCGTCGACGACATTCGCGGCGCGGTCAAGGCGTCGCGGGCGACGCAGGCCGATGCCGATCAGATCCGCGAGCAGTTCGGCAACCTGTCCGGCAAGCTCGACACGCTCTCCGAGCGGATGCCGCAGGCCGACCTCTCCCTGCTCGGGCGTCAATACGAGGATCTGGCCGGGCGGATTTCGCAAATCGCTTCCAATGACAGCCGCGCGGAGCTCACGTCACTCGGCGAGCGGGTCGAGAGCATGGCCGGACGGCTCGAGGAGCTCGCGGGACGGCTGAGTGGCCCGCAGGCCGAGGCAATGGCGCGCGAGGTCGCGGCAATGTCGACCGACCTGCAGAACCTGCCCCAGGCCGGCAGTGCGGAACTCGGCGTGCTGGTCCGGCAGTTCGAAAGCCTCAACACCAAGATCGACGAGCTCGCCGCCCGCCCGGCGAATACCGATCTCAGCCCCGTGGCGCGCCAGATCGAAGCACTCGAGCGCAAGCTGGATGAGACCTGGCAGGCCCGCAATACCGCCCCGGAAGTACCGGCGGAAGTGCTCGCCCGGCTGGACGAGCTCGCCGCCCGGATCGATCGTATCGGCAACAGCGAACGTCCGGATTTCGAGCGCGAGTTCAAGCAGCTGCAGAGCAATCTCGAAGCGGCCATGGCCTCGTCGAGCGCCCGGCCCCCGGTCGGTTTCGAGGCGCTGATGGAGCGCATGGACCAGATCGACGAGAATCTGCGCGCCGTCGACCTGCGCAGTGAAGTCCGACCGCTGGAGGAGATGCTCTATCAGCTCGCCGCCCGGCTCGATGCAGCCGAGCAGCCCAATGCCGGCCTCGAGGCAATCGACGCCCTCGAAGCGCAGATCTCCGAGATCGCGAAGCGCCTTGAGAGCGAACGCGATGCCGGCGCCGAGCCGAGCCCGCTCGACAAGGCGATGGACGATCTGATGCAGCAGATCGAGAGCATGCGTGAAGGCGCCGTCGAGGCGGCGGAACGCGCGGCCAAAGCCGCCATTGCCGATACGTTGGAAGCCTTGCCGAAGGGCGATTCGCATGGCGAAATCGACTTCCTCAGCAGGTCGCTGGCCGATCTGAAGGATCTCCAGAATGCTGCGGAACAGCGCAGCATGGACACGCTCGGCAGCGTCCAGGGCACGCTGGACAAGCTGGTCGAGCGGCTGACACTTCTGGAAAGCAAGGCACGCGCGCCGCAACCCGCCGCGCGCGGCAAGGTCGCGGATCAGGGCAGGATCGCCCAACCTGCAAAGGCCCAACCCGTCAAGGCTGAACCCGCCAAGACCGAACCCGCCAAGGCCGCAGAAGCAGCGCAGGCTGCGGAGCATGCCGACGCGCCGCGCGGACCGATGACGCCGGCCCAGCTTCTCGACCAGCTGAAGGCGCAACGCGGCGCCCCGGCCCAGGCCGCGCAGGCGAATGGCAAGCAGGCAAACGGCCTGAAGCCCTCTGATGCCGCTCAGATCAAGGCGAGTCCCGTCATTGCGGGTGAGGTCAGTGCCCATTTCCGGACGGACGGCTTCGACGATGCCGATCGCCCCTTCGCCACGGTCGGCTCGCTCGGCGAGGACACCCTGATCGAGCCCGGTGCCGGGCGCCCCGGTCAGGCGCCCGCAAAATCCGGCGCGCAGGATGCGGAGACGGAATCGGCAGAGATCAAGGCGAACTTCATCGCCGCCGCGCGGCGCGCCGCTCAGAATGCCGCAGCGGAAGCCGCCGCCGCGACCCGCAAGGACCCCCCCCGGGATGTGCGCGACAAGGCACGCGGCGTCGCCGGTGACGGCAAACTGTCGGCGTCGAAGCCGGGCACCGCGCGGACTGCGGGCACCAAGGCGGCCGAGAAAGCCGGCGCTGGATCGCGCCGCCGCCCGCTGCTGATGGCGGCTGCGGCGGTGGTTCTCGCAGCCGGTGCCTTCCAGATCGCCCCGCATCTGATGCAAGGCGACGAGCGCAATCGGATCGCGGAAGTCGCACAGGATGATACCGACGCGATTCTGGCCGATATCGCGGATGCGCGGACCACGCAAACCGGGAACGCGCGCCCCGACGACGCGCTCCCCGAAGCCGCCCCCGCACTGGAGACGGCGAATGCGGGCATCATCACCGCGGAAACGGATGCGCAACCGGGCGAAACCGCCTCGATCGATCCCGGGTCGCCGGCAAACGAGAGCTTTGATCCCGGCGCCCTGCCGAGCATCGTCGGTATGGAAACCCTGCTCAATGGTGGCAATGCGGCGCGCAGCGCCGATGGATCGATCCCGGTTCTGCCGCCGCGCCGGGATGTCGGGCAGGTCGCTTCAGGACAAGCCGATTCGGAAAATCAGGCAGGCTGGGTGCTCGCACCGGAAAGCGAGCTCTATCCCAACATCGTCTCGGCCGACGAGATCCCCTCGGGGCGCGGTCCGGCGGATATCCGCGACGCCATGCTGGCCGGCGACGTGGCCGCAGTCTACGCTTTCGCCAATCTGGCGGTAGACGGCAGCGGCATGACGCGCGATCCCGCGCTCGCGGCCAGATTGTTCGAGCGCGCCGCAGCGCACGGTCTGGTGCCGGCGCAGTACCGGATCGGCAATCTCTACGAGAAGGGGATCGGCGTGAGCCGCGACTACGCGCTGGCCAGCCTCTGGTATCAGCGGGCGGCGGAGAACGGCAATGCCCGCGCCATGCACAATCTGGCTGTCCTGATGGCCGAGGGCGTGCAGGGCAGTCCGGATTTCGCCGGGGCGCTCGACTGGTTCCGCAAGGCCTCGGAACTGGGCATCCGCGACAGCCAGTACAACCTCGCCGTTCTCAAGGCGCGCGGCATGGGGACCGAGCAGGATCTGGCGGGTTCCTACAAATGGTTCGCCATCGCCGCCCGGGAGGGCGATTCGGATGCGGCGGAAAAACGTGACGAAGTCGCCGCAAGGCTCGATGCCCGTGAACTGGCCATGGCCGAAGCCGAGGTCGAGGTCTGGCGCGCCCGAGAGCCGGATCCGGCAGCGAATAACGTGGCGATGCCGATGCGCATGCCGGGGCCGCAATCGTCCCGCCAGGCCCTGGTGATCGATCCCGCAAGCTGAAGCGGGCGTCACATCACTGCCATATGGTGGTGAAAAAGCACATGTGCACCGGTGCGGGGCTTGATTCCCGTGCCGGTTCGTCGCGTATGGTGGCGATAAAGGTACCGCGCCCGTGCAGATCTATCTTCCCATCGCCGAAATGTCGGTCAGTGTCTTCCTCCTTCTGGGGCTGGGCGCGGCGGTGGGATTCATATCGGGCCTGTTCGGTATCGGCGGCGGCTTCCTGATGACGCCGTTGCTGATCTTTCTGGGCATCCCGCCGGCCATCGCCGTGGCCAGCCAGATGGCCCAGATCGTGGCCTCCTCCACGACGAGTGGCCTCGCCGCCTTCCGGCGCAAGGCACTCGATATCAAGCTCGCCTCGTTGCTGACCGTGGGCGGGCTGGTCGGGACCGGGCTGGGCATCTGGTTCTTCGCCGCCGCCCGTGCCGCCGGCCAGCTCGATATCGTCATCGTGGTCTCCTACGTGACCTTGTTCTCGGTGGTCGGCGGGCTGATGCTGGTGGAGAGCCTCAAGGAATTCTGGTCGAGCCGCAGGGGCAAGGTGCGCTCGCGCAGGCGGGCCGGGGAGCATCCCGCCTATCTCGGCCTGCCGCTGCGCATGCGCTTCCACCGTTCGCAGCTCTATGCCAGCGTGATCCCGCTTCTCGGGGTCGCCTTCTTTGTCGGATTCGCCGGCGCGGTGCTGGGTATCGGCGGCGGTTTCATCATGGTGCCGGCCCTGCTCTATCTCTTCCGCGTGCCGACATCCATGGTGGTGGGTACATCCCAGTTCCAGATCCTGTGGGCGAGCACGGCCGCCCTTCTGCTGCATGCCATCGCCAACCAGGCCGTCGATGCCGTGCTCGCCTTCATCCTGATCATCGGCGGTGTGTTCGGCGCGCAATTCGGCGCCCGCGCCAGCCGGCATCTGCGGGCCGATATGTTCCGCTTCCTGCTGGCCCTGCTGATCCTCGGCGTCGGCCTGCGCTTCGCCATCGAACTGGTGCTGCGCCCGACCGAGCTGTTCTCGATCGCGAATGGAGGCTAGAGCGGATGCATCTTGATCGCCCCGCCGCCGTCCGCACCGGCGCCGCCGCGCGTCTTCTATATGCTCTGGCTGCTGCCCTGGCAGCCTTCATCGCGCTGGCGGCGGCGGATACCGCCCGCGCCGAGGGGCTGGTGATCTCCCTGTCCAACCATCAGGTGATGATCACCTCGAACTATACCGGCTCGCAAATCACCCTGTTTGGTGCCGTGCAGCGTGACGAACAGACCATCGCCCGCACCACCGGTTACGATGCCGCCGTGATCGTGCGCGGGCCGCGCGTCGATGCGGTGACGGTGCGCCGCAAGGAGCGGCTCGGGCCGATCTGGATCAATCGCACGCAACAGACCTTCGCGGACATCCCGCGCTACCTCGCCATCCTTTCCTCGCGGCCGCTCGATGAACTGACGAGTGAACTCATGCGTATGCGCCTGCAGCTCGATCTGGATCCGACCATCGCCCCCCGCAGCGAATCCGGGGAGTCAGGAGCCCTGCTGCAACCGCGCGACGCGCCCCCCGAATATGCCGAGGCGCTGGTCCGCCTGCGCATGCAGGAGGGACAGTATTTCGAGATCGGACGCGGGGTGACTTTCATCACGCCGATGATTTTCCGCGCCGCGATTCCCCTGCCTGCCGGGGCGCCTCCGGGGAATTACGAGGTCGAGACACTGCTCTTCTCCGACGGGGTCCAGCTGTCGCGCGACATCACCAATTTCGAACTGGTCAAGACCGGCTTCGAGCAGCGCGTCGCGGTCTGGGCGGAGACGCGGGCCGCCGCCTACGGGCTTCTCACCGTGCTCATGGCGATGTTCTTCGGCTGGATTGCGAGCGTGATCTTCCGCAGGGACTGAGGGACGCCGCGCTATTTTCCGACCGCAGCACCGTTACGACACGCCTTTCCCCTTGCAAGCACGGCGGCAGGCGTTAAGTCTCGCCCGGGGGCCAGCGCACGGGGCGCATGATGACGGCCTTTTTCGGATCCGATCAAACCGCCGCGAAGAGATCATGACCACGAGCGCCAAGACCATCCCGCCCTTTCCCCGCATGCTCGGCCTCGCCGGGCTCGCCCCCTTCTGGCTGCTTGCGCTCGCGCTGGTCACCGGCATGGGGTTCGGTGCCGCTCCCGACAGCCTGCGCTTCGCCCTTGCCGCCTATGGCGCGGTGATCCTCTCCTTCACCGGCGGGATTCGCTGGGGCATCGCCGTGACGATGGAGGAGCAGGCGAATGCCGGGCGCGAATACGTGATCTCGGTGATCCCGGCGCTGCTGGCCTGGGGCGCGCTGCTGCTGCCGCCCTCCTGGCAGCTGGGCAGCCTCGCCGCACTGATCGTGATCGCGGGGCTGATCGATTACGGCATGGTCTGCCGCGAGAATGCACCGGAATGGTTCGGCAATCTGCGCCTGATCCTCGCCGGTGGGGCCGCCGCCGCCCTGATCCTCGCCGCATTGGCGGGGTGATACGGGGTTGATTCCCGCGCCCGGTCCTGCGAAGCCCTCCCGGTGATGACCGCCGCGAGGATGCATTCATGACCAAGCCGCTCTCCCTTTCCAAGGACAAGATCCGGATCCTGCTCCTGGAGAACGTCCATGATTCCGCCGTCACGCTGATCCGCAATGCCGGTTACGGCACGATCACGCATCTGCCCAAGGCGCTGGATGCGCAGGTTTTGCGTGAGGCGGTGGCCGGGGTGCATATTCTGGGGATCCGCTCGCGTACGCAGATCACGGAAGAGGTTCTGCAGGCCGCCGACAAGCTCATCGCCATCGGCTGTTTCAGCGTCGGCACCAACCAGGTCGATCTTGATGCCGCCACCCGGCGCGGCATACCCGTCTTCAACGCACCCTTTTCCAACACCCGTTCCGTGGCCGAACTGACGCTTGCGGAGATCGTCATGCTGATGCGGCGCACCGTCCCGCGTTCGATCAGCGCGCATGCCGGCGGCTGGGAGAAATCCGCCAATGACAGCCACGAGGTGCGCGGCAAGGTGCTCGGCATCGTCGGCTACGGCAATATCGGCAGCCAGCTCTCGACGCTGGCCGAGAGCTTCGGCATGAAGGTGATCTATTATGATCACACCGAACGCCTGCGCCACGGCAATACCGAGCCGGTCGATTCCCTCGACGCCCTGCTCGCCGAGGCCGATGTGGTCACCCTGCACGTACCCGAGACGCCGGCGACGCGGGACATGATCGGCGCGCGCGAATTGCGCCGCATGAAGCCGGGCGCCTTCCTGATCAACAACGCACGCGGCAGCATCATCGATCTCGACGCGCTCGCGCAAGTGTTGCGCGAGGGCCATCTGCGCGGCGCGGCGGTCGACGTGTTCCCCGTCGAACCCGGCTCGAATGCCGAGCCTTTTTGCAGCCCGCTGCAAGGGCTCGACAACGTCATCCTCACCCCGCATGTCGGCGGCTCCACGGCGGAGGCACAGGAGCGGATCGGCGCGGAAGTGGCGCGCAAGCTCGTGGATTACTCCGATATCGGCGCCACGATGGGGGCCGTGAACTTCCCCGAAGTACAGCTTCCCGTTCGCCCGCACGGGGCGCGTTTCATGCATGTGCACCGCAATACGCCCGGCATTCTTGCACGGATCATCGATATTTTCGCCGGCAAGGGCCTCAACATCGTCGGGCAATTCCTCCAGACGCAGGGCGAGCTCGGCTATGTGGTTGTCGAACTCGACGCCGTGCCCCCGGATACACGCGGGCTGCTCGCCGAATTGCGCGCGCTGGAGGCTACGATCCGCGCGCGCGTGCTGTATGTGCGCGATTGAGCAGCGCGCGGGGTGGCCCGAGGATTCCGCGTTAACCCTTGATTCACTTTATCGGGCCGGGACAGCGGCGCGCATTGCCTTCCGCGCCCCGTGAAGGCACCCTGAATCGATCACGCGTGATCGTGAGGAGTGTGATGATGCTGCGCGCTTTGCACGAAGCCCGGTTCCGGCAACATCGCGGCATGGTCCGCGCGGCGCGGCGTGCCTCATGGCTGGCGCTCTTGTCCGTCAAGTTCTTGGCCCTCGTGGCCGGCCTGATCGCGCTGCCGTCGCCGGCAAGAGCCGCGGCCTCCGATCCCGATCCCGTCGATGTGGCGCTGGTGCTCGCCGTCGACATCTCCTTCTCGATGACCATGCACGAACTCGCCCTGCAGCGTGACGGCTATGTCGAAGCCTTTCGCGATCCGCGCGTGCATGCCGCCATCGCCGCCGGACCGCATCGGCGCATCGCGGTGAGCTATCTGGAATGGGCCGGGGCCGCGACCCGGGAGGTGATCGCGCCGTGGCGGATCATCGACGGGCCGGACGATGCTGAAGCCTTTGCCGATTTCCTCGCCGAACAGCCCCTGCGCCGCACCCGCCGCACCTCGATCTCGGCGGCACTCGCCGAGGCGGCTTCGCTTTTCGAGACGCTGCCCGCAACACCCCTGCGCCGGGTGATCGACATGTCCGGCGACGGGCCGAACAATGAGGGACGCATCGTCACCATCGCGCGCAACGAGACGATTGATGCCGGCATCACCATCAACGGGTTGCCGATCATGCTCGCGCGCGGCGGGGCGCTCGATATCCCCGATCTCGACCATTATTACATCGATTGCGTCATCGGCGGCCCCGGCGCCTTCATCGTGCCCTTGCGCGCCCATGCGGAATTCGCCGATGCCATCCGGCGCAAACTCATCCTCGAAATCGCCGATCTCGCGCCGCCCCGCCCCCTGATCCACCGCGCCGGCGAGCGCCCGGGCGCGGATTGCCTGATCGGCGAACGGATGTTCCAGGATTGGCGCGAGCGCAATCAGATGCAGTGAGGGCACGCGTCAGGGTGCCGGCTGGAGACGCGGCAGGGCGGCGATCTCGGCACTCGCTTCGCGCTCGGCCACGGCGAGATCGTATTGGATTTGCAGATTGAGCCAGAACGGCGCGAAGGTGCCGAACCAGTGCCCCGGCCGCAATGCCGTATCCCCGCTCACGGCCCGCTTGCCGGCGATGATCTGGCTGATCCGGTTGGGCGGAACGGTGATCGCCCGCGCCAGCGTCGTCGGTGAGACCCCGGCTTCCGCGAGTTCCTCGCGCAGGATTGCGCCGGGCGGAGCTAGCCTGTCCAACATCTCGAAATCTCCCCACCTTTACGCGCCAGAGCTTACAGCAATGTCACAAAAAGACTATTTTTGCAACCTTGCATACACATCGCCTGAATTCGCGTGCACCGGGAGCGCATCGATCGCAGCCGTCAGCGCATCGGCATCACGCCATGTGCCAGTCAGCGTCTGGCTTTCGCCGAGGGCGAAATCGAAGGCGTAATCCCCCAGCCGCGCGAGCTGGGCGAGGCAGTCGCGCACGATCGCGCGTTGGATGGTGGTGAATTCGAAGGAGAGCGCCGGCAGCGGCTGGCTGAGCCCGGCGAGCACCGCGGCCTCGAACCCCTCCACGTCGATCTTGGCGAAAGCGGGCATGCCGTATTGCGCGATCAGGCTGTCGAGGCTGACCAGCGGGACCGTGATCGCGTGATCCCAGGATTGCCCCTCCCAACCCGGCGCGCCGGCGGCGGCCTCCAGAAATTCCGATGAGGCGGTGCTCACGGTGGGATTGGCGCTGTTGACATGCAGGGTGATCTCCCCCGGCTGCGGACCGGCTGCGGCCTGCAAAAGCGTCACACCCGCGTCGCGGCCATGGATCAGCCGAAGCGCCCGCATGGCGCCCGGCTG
>NZ_DATGCW010000292.1:0-3935 GCF_035311605.1 Saliniramus sp. | reverse complement strand
AGGGTCCCTGAAAAACGTAGCGTCACCGCCGGCTGATCCGAAGGATTCGCGTGATTCACTGTGAATGCGGTTTAGCCGCTCCGCCCACGCGCGCAAACGCCTGCGCGATCAAGATTCGTAACCGATTGCGACAATACCCACCCGGATCAGCCGTGGCACCGCACGATCATGGCATGTGGCGCGAGCGCGATCAGGCTGAACGCGGTAAGCGCTGCGGCCTCTCGCGGCTGCATCGGCCAGACCGGCCAGTCACCATAGAGCGATATCCCGGTCTGGCCCGGCAGAAGCAGGATCAGGCCGGCGAAGACGAGGGCAACGTATCGCATCAACCCGGTGGCGAGGCGGGTGCGGGGGGGACGACCCGGCTCGGCGAAGCCGAGCCGCACGAAAATCACGCCCGCCCCCAGCACGAAACCGAAAATGATCGCCGCAAAGGCGATGCCGATCAGCCAGGCCGCGCCGAGCATCATGCCCTCGATGAACATCATCCCTCCGGAGAAGAAGGCAGAGCGGGCGATGATGCCGCCGAATGTGGGATACAGCGCCGCCACGAGCAGCGCCGCCACGGCCAGCGGCGCGGTGACGAATCGGGCGAGCGCCAGATCGCTTGGCTCGAGCAGCGCGACGGCAACGATTCGCGCCACGGCGTAGATAACCAGGATCATCAGCGGTGCGAAAGTGTTGAAGAAGAAGCCGTGCAGGATCGGCGCGAAGGACCCTGCCTGGATCTCGAAACGGCTGATCCCGCCAAAGCCCAGCGCCGCCGCCGCGATCACGGCGACGATGAGCGGCGCGAGCGCGACGACGGGGCGGCGCGCCCGGGAGACGGCGAGATGGCTGCGGCTTTCCGTTGCCTGATCCGGAATCGTGATGGCCTCCCTCCGCTGGTTGAACGCATTCAGCCGTGCCGGGCCTCAGCCCAGCGAGCCGCAGAAGCGCTGAATGCGGCTGCAGGCGTCTTCCAGCACCTTGTTCGACGTTGCATACGAAATACGCAGGTTCGGGCCGAGCCCGAAAGCCGAGCCGTGCACCGCCGCGACACCCTCGGCAGAGAGCAGTTCGGAGACGAAATCCTCATCCGACTCGATCACCTTGCCGCCCGGCGTGCGCTTGCCGATCGCCTCGGCGCAGGAGGGATAGACGTAGAAGGCGCCTTCCGGCATCGGGCATTTGAGATATTTCGTCTGATTGAGCATCGAGACGACGAGCTCCCGGCGCTCGGCGAAGGCCTTGCGGAAGACGTCGAGATGCGCCTGCGTCCCGTCGAGCGCCTCGACAGCGGCCCATTGCGAGATCGATGCCGCACCGGATGTCTGCTGGCCCTGCACGAAATCCATGGCCTTGATCAGCTTTTCCGGCCCCGCCGCATAGCCGATGCGCCAGCCCGTCATGGCATAGGCCTTGGAGACGCCGTTCATGGTCAGCGTGCGCTCGTAGAGATTGGGCTCGACCTGAGCGGGTGTGACAAACTTGAAATCATCGTAGACGAGATGCTCGTACATGTCGTCGGTCAGCACCCAGACATGCGGGTGGCGCATCAGGACGTCGGTGATCACCTTCATCTCGTCCCGGCTATAGGCGGCGCCCGAGGGATTCGAGGGCGAATTCAGGATGATCCACTTCGTCTTCGGCGTGATGGCACGCTCCAGCGGCTCGGCCTGGAGCTTGAAATTGTCATCCATGGTCGTATCGACGAAGACCGGCGTGCCGCCGCACAGCCCGACCATCTCGGGGTAGGAGACCCAGTAGGGACGCGGGATGATCACCTCGTCGCCGGGATTGAGCGTGGCGAGCAGCGCGTTGTAGATCACCTGCTTGCCGCCCGTGCCGACGATGGTCTGCGAGGGCTTGTAGTCGAGATCGTTCTCGCGCTTGAACTTCTTCGCGATCGCCTCGCGCAGGGGCACGATGCCGGAGACGGGCGTGTATTTCGTCTCGCCGCGCCGGATCGCCGCGATCGCGGCTTCCTTGACATTTTCGGGCGTATCGAAATCGGGCTCGCCGACGGAGAGGCTGATGACATCGACCCCCTCCGCCTTCAGCTCACGCGCCTTCTGCGTGATGACGATGGTGGCGGAAGGCTTGATGCGCGACAGCGCGTCCGACAGAAAACCCATATTCTCCTCCGAAAACCAGCGCCCGGGCGCTTTTTTGATCAGCGCAGCGAACCTAATCCGGCCACAGGGCGCAAGCAAGACGAAAGCATGCGCAATGGTCGGGTTAATCCACCACCTGGAAAACGACGTGCCGGCAGGGCACTAGTTCGCATCCGGGCCCGTGCGAACGCTTCGACATCGCCTCCCCACCCCATCCCCACCCTGAATGCGGGGCGTTGTGCATCTGCGAAAAAGGGCGTAAAGGAGGCGACCCGGTCTCGACCGGGGGCGGCTCGTGCGTGTATCGTCGACACGGAATGCCGGTGGCAGAGGGTCGGCGCGCCCGCGAAAACGTGTCCCGCCTCAAGGGGGCACGCTACGAAGGGTGCGCCGTAAGAGTGTCGCATCGGAACCGGCAGGGGGCCGTTTTCCGTCATGAAGTTACGCTTCTCATGAGAATCATCGTCTGCGGTGCCGGTCAGGTCGGCTCGACCATTGCGCGCCATCTCGCCGTCGAGGGGATGGACGTCACGGTCGTTGATCTCGACGCGGCACAGGCGCGCCGTGTCGACGAATCCTACGACGTGCGCGGCATGGTCGGCCACGCCTCCCATCCGGAGGTACTGGAGAAGGCCGGCGCGCGCGATGCCGACATGCTGATCGCGGTGACCCGATCGGACGAGGTCAACATGGTCGCCTCGCAGGTGGCCTATACGCTGTTCCGGGTGCCGCGCCGCATCGCGCGTGTGCGCCATCACGGCTATCTCGATCCGCTCTCGCGCGCCCTCTACGCCGCCGACCAGCTTCCCATCGACGTGGTGATCTCGCCGGAAGTCGAGGTGGCCAACGGGATCGCCCGGCGTCTGCGCACGCCGGGCGCCTTCGACACGATGCCGCTCGCCGACGGCAAGGTGCAGCTCATCGGCATTCACGCCGACACGCATGATTGCGCCTTCATCGGCAAGGCGATCCGGGACGTGCCCACAATCATGCCCGATCCGCACATGATCGTCGTCGCCGTCATCCGAAACGGCGAGGCCTTCGTGCCCAATGGCGACGACGTGATCGAACTCGGTGACGACGTTTATGTCGTGACCGAGCCTTCGCGGGTCGACCGGGTGATGAGCGCCTTCGGTCACCGGGAGCGGGTGGCGCGGCGCGTGGTCATCATCGGCGGCGGCAATGTCGGGCTCAACCTCGCCAACATGCTCGCGCGCGATGCGCCCTATGTCCGCCTCAAGATCATCGAGCATTCCCGCGAACGGGCCGAATACATCTCCCGCGAGCTCGGCGAGAAGGCCGTGGTGCTGCTTGGCGATGCCCTCGATACCGAGGTGCTCGACGAGGCCAATATCGGCTCGGCAGAGACGGTGGTCGCGGTGACGAATGACGACGAGACCAACATCTTCTCCTCGGTGCTCGCCAAGCGCATGGGCTGCAAGCGCGCGATCACGCTGGTGAACAAATCGAGCTACGAACCGATCATGCCCTCGCTCGGCATCGACGCGGTGGTGAGCCCCAACGCAATCACCATCTCGACCATCCTGCGCCATGTCCGTCACCGCTCGGTGACGGCGCTCTACACCCTGCGCGAGGAATTCGGCGAGGTGATCGAGGCGCGCGCGCAGGAGGGCTCGAAGCTCACATCCGGCCCGCTCAAGGATATCGGCCTGCCCGAGGGCTTCCTGATCGGCGCGGTCGTGCATGACAGCGGTGTGCTGATTCCCACCGCCGAGACCCATATCAAGCCCGGCGACAGCGTCATCGCCATGGTGACCTACAAGGCCCTGCGCAAGGCGGAGGCTTTTCTGGCGGGGGACAGGCGTGACCGAAGCTGAA
>NZ_DATGCW010000291.1:0-3891 GCF_035311605.1 Saliniramus sp. | reverse complement strand
CTCGCTTTCCAGCGCCAGCACCGTGGCGGCCACGAAGCTCTTGCCGATGCTCGCCGCCAGCATCGGCGTCTGCGGCGTCATGGCGCGCCCATTCTCGACATCGGCAAGACCGGTGGCCGCCGTCACCATTGTACCGTCCGGCAGGGATATCGCCGCCGTGGCCCCCGGAAAGCCATAACGTGTGTGGAAATCGTCCAGCACTGCCGCGAGCCGGTCCTCCTGTGCCCAGGCTGACGCCGTGAGGCCGGCTGCGATCGGGATCATGAGAGCGGCGGCCATGAGGCAAGCCGTGGCCAGGAGGGGGCCGGGGCGAAAGGGTTGAGGCATGGCGCTATCCTGTCGCTCGCGGTTCGGTTGCGCGTGTCTCCGGGATCACCGCAGTCACCGCGCCATCGCGGCTGAACATGGTCTTGCGGTTCCACCAGACCACGATCACCGCCACGCCGACCAGGATCCAGGTGTCCCAGGGTTGTGCATCGGGCCAGAAAGGGTTGATCAGCTGCCAGTGGAACAGGACCGGCCAGAAGAGGCTGCCCCGCGTGTGGTTGAAGATCGGCGTGATCAGAACCGCAAGCGTGACGTTGCCGACGAAGAATGGCAGGAAGTTCCAGTCGGTGAAGACCACGCCGGCGAGGAAGAAGGCTGGCAGATGCCACAAACCCCATGTCGCACCGATGACGACGCCCGCCCAGAACGGCGCCACTTGGCGTTGCAGCAGAGGTTGCATGACGCCGCGCCAGCCGAATTCCTCCACCGGCCCGAGAAACAGCATCATGATCATCACCGCCACGACCACCCTCGCACCCTCGGGCGGCAGGCGCGCGAGCAACGGGCCGCCCTTGATCAGCGAGCCCGCCATGAAGACGAGCGGAATGAGGATCAGCATGAATGCCGCCCAACTCCACGATCCGCGCCATATCAGCAGCCGCGCGAGAAAGGCACGTATGCCGGATTGGCCCGCATGGAGGGCGATGATCAGGAAGCCCGCAACAGCCGGCGCCCATGTCGCGAGAAAGAAGAACGGGTGTGAGCCGCTGATCTCACCGAAGGCACCGGCGGCCATGTCGGGTGCAAGGACGTAAATCCCCGTCAGCCCCCAGGTGATCAGGAAAGTCACGAAGATGAAGGGGATCAGAGCCGAGCTCGGTATATCCGTCGATGAAGGGGAACGTGGTCCGGCTGGCATCGAACAGACTCCGCAATCCGGGCGAGAGCATCATTCCCTCAGCTGGATACCGGCTGACGGAAAATGAAGCGCCTTCCAACGACTGGCAGCGCACGGCCTGACGTCGTCAGATCGGAACGCGCTCCAGTGCCGTGTTTTCATCGCATGTCGTCGCCGCCTTGGCGCTGATCTGGATCAATCGCGAGCGGATGGCTTGTCGCGCCCGGGGCCGCGCCACCGCGCGAGAATGCGCGGCAGTGCGTGCCGATGCGCATCCGTGCCGCTGTGTCAGCCGATCCGCTCGAGGAAGGAGGCGATCAGCTTGGCGCGCGGGGCGATCGAGGAGATCAGGGCGTATTCCTGAAGCGTGTGGGCGCCGTCGCCATCGATGCCGAGGCCGTCGAGGGTGGGGACGCCGAAGATCGCGGTGAAATTGCCGTCCGAGCCGCCGCCGGTGCGCGGGCATTCCTGGACATCAAGGCCGATCTCGTTGCCGATCTCCTGCGCGAGCGCGAAGATCTGCGCGACCTCCTGCGTGCGCTCGAAGGGCGGACGATTCATGCCGCCGGTAACGGTGACCTTGAAATCGGGGGCGAGCGGCACGAGCCCCATGATCTTCTCGGCGAATTCCTCGCCATCAGCCACGGTGGCGACGCGCAGATCGATGGAGAAGCGGCAATGCTGCGGCACGGTGTTCATGGCCGTGCCGCCATTGATCAGCCCCACCGTGGTGGTGACGCCGCGCTCGTAATCGGTCATCGCCTCGATCACGGAGATCTGGCGCGCGGCCTCGTGGATGGCGTTGCGGCCCTCTGCGTGTTTCGAGCCGGAATGCGCAGGACGGCCCTCGATATGCACGTCGAAACGGCCGACACCCTTGCGGGAGGTGACGATCTTGCCGCCTTCGCGGGCCGGCTCGGTGACGAGCACCGCCTCGGCATGGCGACCGAGCTCCTCGATCAGCCCGCGCGTTGTGAGCGAGCCGATCTCCTCGTCGGGTGTGAAGAGGAAGGTCAGCGGACGCTTCGCCGTGCCGCGCCGCGCCACTTCCATGAAGGCCTCGAGCGCGAGATAGGCGCCGCCCTTCATGTCGTAGATACCTGGCCCGTAGAGCCGGTCGCCCTCGCGGCGCACGGGATTGTCCTTCTCCGCCGTGCCGATCGGATGCACTGTGTCGAGATGCGATAGCACGAGAATCGGCTTCTCGTTGGTCTGCGGCCCCGCGCGCAGGATGACGCTGTCGCCGAGCCCGTCGCGCCCCGGCACGCGTTCGACCGAGGCGATATTCTCGTCGATCCCGGCGACCAGCACGTCCATCATCGCATTGACGGCATTGGCATTACGCGTCGGGCTCTCGACCCGCACCCATTCGCTGAGCCGCTCCACCATGCGGGCGATGCGGGCCTCGTCATCGAAAGCGTTGACGGCGGATTTGGGATCGATGGACATGGGAGACCTTCCGGGCTTCGGCAGAGCGTGAAACGAATGGCTTCGTGAATAAGCGATCGCGCCCCACCTGCGAAGGGGCCGATCCGCGCACGCCCTTGCGGGTTTCGCGCACGGGGCGCGGGAGGTGCGCGGGACAGACAGGCGGGCTCAGCCGAGCCGGTCGATCTGCGCCTGCGCCCGCGCCACCGGCTCTTCCAGCAACGGGATATGCGCCGCAGCCGCCGCGATGGCCGGCTCGGGGGAGAAGGCGGGGGCGAGGGCGGCCTTGTCGCGGCCCGTCTCGGCGCTCAGCGCGTCAATCAGATCGATCCGTTCGGCGCGCACGCGATCTGCGGCGCGGGTCACCGCCGCCTTGGCCTCCGCCATGCCCATGTCGCGCGCCAGCAGCGTGCTTGCCGCGTCAGCGAAGAGCAGGCCGCGTGTCGCGTCCAGATTGGCGCGCATGCGCGTGACGTCGATCTGCATCCCCTGCGCGAGCACCCGCGCCTCGCGCAGGGCCCCGGAGGCGAGACCGAGGAGCGCGGGCAGCACGTGCCACTCCCCGTGCCAGGCGCCCGCCGGGCGCTCGTGACCGCCGATCGGCGCCTCGTCGAGGGAGGCGGCAAGGCCGCGCGCCTGTGCATGCGCGGCGAGGATCACCGTGCAGGAGATAGGGTTGCGCTTATGCGGCATGGCGGATGAGCCACCGCGTCCGGGCTGATGCGGCTCGGCGATCTCGCCGAGTTCCGTCGAAGCGAGATGCGCGATATCGCCCGCCATGCGCGCCAGCGCGGCGAGAAGCTGCCGCAGCCCATCGGCGAGCCGCGCAAGCCCGCCCCGGCGCGCATGCCAGGGCAGCGGCGAATCGGCGAGGCCGAGGATTTCCGCCATCCGCGCGCGAATCGCAAATGCCTGATCGGGCTCCCCCATCCCCGCCAGCGTGCCGACCGGGCCGGCCAGCGACAGCCTCAGCGCCTGCGGGCGGGCATCGTCGAGCGCGTTAAGCGAATCGCAGATGCCGGTCAGCCAGATCGCCAGCTTGAAGCCGAAGGTCACCGGCGCCGCGTGCTGGCCGTAAGTCCGCCCGGCGCAAAGGCTGTGCGCATGTTCCTGCGCGCGCAGATACTGCGCCTCGATGAGCGCCTTGAGATCGGGCGTCAGCACTTTGAGCGCGTCGCGGATCTGGAGGACGAGGGCGGTGTCGAGCACGTCCTGCGTGGTCGCACCCTTGTGCAGATCACTTGCGAGCGGCGGCGGGAGCATCCCGCGCAACTGTCCGACGAAGGGGATTACCGGCA
>NZ_DATGCW010000290.1:0-12486 GCF_035311605.1 Saliniramus sp. | reverse complement strand
GGGTGCCTGCGCATTTTCCCACCGATCCGCACGGGCTTGCGCGGTTCGACGGCACGGCGCTCTACGAGCACGCGGACCCGCGCGAAGGCTTCCATCAGGACTGGAATACCTACATCTACAATCTCGGCCGCCGCGAGGTGCAGGGCTTCCTCATCGCCAGCGGGCTCTATTGGCTGGAGCGCTTCCACGTGGACGGACTGCGCGTCGATGCGGTCGCGTCGATGCTCTATCGCGATTACAGCCGCGAGCAGGGACAATGGGTGCCCAATATCCATGGCGGGCGTGAGAACCTCGAATCGATCGATTTCCTCAAGCGCTTCAACACGATCGTGCGCGAGCGCGCCCCCGGGGCGGTGACCATCGCGGAAGAATCCACGGCCTTTCCGGGCGTGTCGCATCCGGTCGCGGAAGGCGGGCTCGGCTTCGATTACAAGTGGAACATGGGCTGGATGCACGACACGCTGCAATACATTGCGCGCGAATCCCTCTACCGCTCATACCATCATAACGAGTTGACCTTCGGTCTCGTCTATGCCTTCTCCGAACACTTCGTCCTGCCGATTTCCCATGACGAGGTCGTCCACGGCAAGGGTTCGCTGATCGGCAAGATGCCCGGCGACGCCTGGCAGAAGCTGGCTAACCTGCGCGCCTACCTGTCCTTCATGTGGAGCCATCCCGGCAAGAAGCTGCTCTTCATGGGCTGCGAGATCGGCCAGCAGCGCGAATGGGGCCATGACGGCGAGATCGACTGGGCGCTCTTGCAGGACGAGGGCCACGCCGGGCTACAGATGCTGGTGCGCGATCTCAACCGGCTCTATGCAAGCGAGCCGGCCCTGCATCGCCTCGACGCCGATCCCGCGGGCTTCGCCTGGGTGATCGGCGATGACGCGACGAACAGTGTCTTCGCCTGGCTGCGCAAGGCCCCGGGCGCGCCGACGCTTCTGTGCGTGCTCAACATGACGCCGGTAACACGGACGCATTACGCCGTCGGCGTGCCGCAGGCGGGGCGCTGGCGCGAGATCCTCAATTCGGATGCCGGGATCTATGGCGGTTCGAATGCCGGCAATGGCGGCGTCGTCGCCTCCGACGCCGCGCCGGCGCATGGTCATGACCAGTCGCTCGATCTGACCCTGCCGCCGCTCTCCCTCACAATCTTCCGCTTCGAAGGATGAGATAAAACATGCCGACCCTGCCAGACAGGCTTTCACCCGGCTCGCCTTACCCCCTCGGGGCGACGTGGGACGGCCTCGGCGTGAATTTCGCGGTCTATTCCGCCCATGCCGAGCGGATCGATCTGTGCATTTTCGATGAGACCGGGCGGCGCGAGATCGCGCGCTACGAGATGCCGGAATGGACCGACGAGATCTGGCACGGTTATCTGCCGCATGTGCGGGCGGGGCTGCTCTACGGCTACCGCGCCCACGGGCCCTACGAACCGGCAAACGGGCATCGCTTCAACCCCAACAAGCTGCTGATCGACCCCTATGCGAGAGGTCTTCAAGGGGAGACGCGCTGGAGCGACGCCTTGTTCGGCTACAGGGTAAACTCTTCGCGCGCCGATCTTTCCTTCGACCGGCGCGACAGCGCGCCCGCCGTGCCGAAATCTGTTGTCATCGATGACAGTTTCAACTGGGGCGACGACCGCTCGCCCGATATCCCCTGGGAGGAGACGGTGATCTACGAGGCCCATGTGAAGGGCCTGACCAAACTGATGGAAGAGGTGCGCGTGCCCGAGCGCGGCACCTATGCGGCGCTCGGCCACCCCGCTGTGATTGCCCATCTCAAGCGTCTGGGCATCACCAGCGTCGAACTGATGCCGATCCACGCGATTTTGCAGGACCGTTTCCTGCAGGAGAAGAAGCTGACCAATTACTGGGGCTACAACACGCTCTCGTTCTTCGCGCCGGAAAACCGCTACATGGCGAAGCAAGGGGATCACGACGAGTTGCGCATCGCCATCCGGCAATTGCACGCGGCGGGGATCGAGGTGATCCTTGACGTCGTCTACAATCACACCGCCGAGGGGGGCGAGCTCGGGCCGACGCTCTCCTGGCGTGGCCTCGACAATGCCAGTTATTATCGCCTGCTGCCGGATAATCCGCGCCATTGCATCAACGATACCGGCACCGGCAACACGGTGAACCTGTCCAATCCGCGTGTCCTGCAGATGGTGATGGACAGCCTGCGCTACTGGGCGACATCGTATCGTGTGGACGGGTTCCGCTTCGATCTCGGTGTGACTTTGGGGCGCGAGCCGCATGGTTTCGACCCCGGCGCCGGCTTCTTCGACGCGCTGCGGCAGGATCCGGTGCTCCAGCGCAAGAAGCTGATCTCGGAACCCTGGGATATCGGCCCCGGCGGCTACCAGCTCGGCCATCACCCGCCGGGCTTTGCCGAGTGGAACGATCGCTATCGCGACAGCGTGCGCCGCTACTGGCGCGAGGATCCGGGCCTGCGCCCGGAAATGGCTTCGCGGCTGACCGGATCCGGCGATCTGTTCGATCGCCGCGCGCGCCGGCCCTGGGCTTCGCTGAACTTCATCGCCGCCCATGACGGCTACACCGCTGCGGACATCACGGCCTACGAGGAAAAGCACAACGAGGCCAATGGCGAGGACAACCGCGATGGCCATTCCGAGAATTATTCGCGCAACTGGGGCGCCGAGGGCGAGACCGACGACGAGACCATTCGCGAGACGCGCCTGCGGGTGATGCGCTCGATGCTGACGACGCTGTTTGCCTCGCTCGGCACTCCAATGCTGCTTGCCGGCGACGAATTCGGACGCAGCCAGGGGGGCAACAACAACGCCTATGCCCAGGATAACGAGATCTCCTGGATCGACTGGTCCAAGGCCAGATCCGAAGAGGGCGAGGCGCTGACGGATTACGTGGCGCGCCTGATCGCCTTGCGACGCACCTATCCCGGCCTGCGCTCGCGCCGCTTCCTCTATGGCGTCGATCTGGCACCGGGGATCAAGGATATCGACTGGTTCGACGAAAACGCTTCCGTACCCTCGCCGGAGGACTGGGACGCTCCCGAGCGCCGGGCGCTGACCATGCGCCGGGCGCGCGTCAAGCCGGACGGACGTATCGAAATGGTGCTTTTTCTCATGAATGCATCAAGCTCCGCCCTCGATTTCCGCTTGCCACAACCACCTGCCGCATGGCGTCTTCTGATCGACAGCGCCCGTCCGCAGGAGCCGGAAGGGCCTGTCGAAGGGGAGACCTATGGGGTGAGTGAGCGCTCCGCCGTGCTGCTGGTGGCGGAATGCGAAGGGGGAGAGAAATGAGCGCTTTTCAGTTTCCGATCACGGCGGGAGCTGTGATCCAGGCGCGCAACCGGACACGTTTTCGTTTCTTCGCGCCGGCGCAGGAGCGCGTGGCGCTGATGGTGGAGGATTGGGATCCGATCCCGATGCAGCGTGACGAGGCCGGCTGGTTCACGGTCGAGGCGGAATGCGGCGCAGGCGCGCGCTACCGCTACCGCCTGCAGGACGGCTTGCTCGTGCCCGATCCGGCCTCGCGGCTGCAAACGCCTGACGTGCATGACCGCAGCATCGTCCATGATGCGGAAACCTATGCCTGGCGCTGCCCCGAATGGAAGGGGCGCCCCTGGCAGGACAGTGTCATCTACGAGTTGCATACCGGGCTGCTCGGCGGCTATGCGGGCGTCGCCGAACACCTTCCGGCCATCGCCGATATCGGCGTGACCGCCATCCAGCTGATGCCGATCGCCGATTTCCCCGGTCGCCGAAGCTGGGGTTATGACGGGGTGCTGCCCTTCGCGCCCGATACGGCCTATGGCGATCCGCATGATCTCAAGGCGCTGATCGACCGGGCGCATGAGCTGGGACTGAACATCTTCCTCGACGTCGTCTACAACCATTTCGGCCCTGACGGGAACTACCTGCACGCCTATGCGCCGGACTTCTTCCGCGAGGATATCACAACGCCCTGGGGCGCCGCGCTCGATTTCCGCCATCCTGAGCTGCGGCGCTTCTTCAAGGAGAATGT
This sequence comes from Saliniramus sp., assembly GCF_035311605.1. Classification (NCBI taxonomy): domain Bacteria; kingdom Pseudomonadati; phylum Pseudomonadota; class Alphaproteobacteria; order Hyphomicrobiales; family Salinarimonadaceae; genus Saliniramus; species Saliniramus sp. Next base: position 8,473 of record NZ_DATGCW010000290.1, on the reverse strand, counting down.
GCTCTATTGGCTGATGGAATACCGCTTCGACGGGCTCCGCTTTGATGCCGTCCACGCCATCCATGACGGCGACTGGCTGGAGGAGGTCGGGCAGGCCGTGCGCGAGACGGTGGAGGAGGGGCGCCACGTCCATCTCATCCTCGAGAACGAGCACAATGATCCCGAGCCGCTCGGAGGCCCCTTTGACGGACAATGGAACGACGATTTCCATCATTGCGTGCATGTGCTGCTGACCGGTGAGAGCGCGGGCTATTACGGCGGCTTCACCGAAGGGACGACTGAGAAGCTCGCCCGCTCGCTGGCGCAGGGTTTCGTCTATCAGGGCGAGACGCCGCCCGGATCGGACGAGCCGCGTGGCGGTGCGAGCGCGCATCTGCCGCCGACCGCCTTCGTCAACCATCTCCAGAACCACGACCAGATCGGCAACCGCGCCTTCGGCGAGCGCCTCACCACGCTGGCCGACAAGCCGGCTCTGGAAGCGGCGATCGCCCTGTTGCTGCTGGCACCGCAGATCCCGATGATCTTCATGGGCGAGGAGACGGGTTCGATCGAACCCTTCCTCTATTTCACCGACCACCATCCCGGCCTCGCGCCGCTGGTGCGCGACGGGCGCCGGCAGGAATTCGCCGCCTTTCCCGAATTCGCCGATCCGCACAAGCGCGAGATGATTCCCGATCCCAACGATCCCGAGACCTTCGAGCGCTCACGCCCGGTGCTTGCGGGGGAGGGCGGTGACATGGCCCGCGAGGATCTCTACCGGACCCTCCTCGGCATCCGCCGCACCCGCATCGCGCCGCATCTCGATGGCGTGGAATCGCTGGGGGCCGAGGTGATCGGCGACAAGGCCGTGATCGCCCGCTGGCGGCTCTCCTACGGGGGGGTGATGACGCTGGCCTGCAATCTTTCCACTGACCCGGTGAAACCTCCGGGCAAGGTATTCCCGGAGGTTGCGCCCCTGCATTGGGTGGGGCGAGGAATGGTGCGCAGGGAACTTCAGGGCCACTCGACCATTCTCTGGTTAGAGGAGAACGCTTGACGATGAATGATTTGCGCGATCTCGCCCAGGCCGCCGGCCTGATACTCGCCTGGACTGATTATCGAGGTGAGTGGCGCGAGGTGGGCGATGATACGTTGCGCGCGGCGCTCAACGCGGTCGGCTATCCTGCGGGTTCGCAGGCGGAAATCAAGGAGAGCTTCGCCGCGCTCCACGCCATGCAATCGGGGGCCGGTCTGCGCTTCCTGACGACGGATTGCGGCGCCCCGACATTGCTCCCGCCCGATCTCGCCCATCATGTCGTCGCGCAATTGCGGCTGGAGACCGGCGAGCGTCGCGAGATGCGGCTGGCGCCCAGCGCCGGCGGCATGACCATCCCGCCCATCCTCGAACCCGGCTATCACCTGGTCGAACTCGACGGCGACACCCTCACCCTGGCGGTCGCGCCGACTCGCGCCTATGGTCTTGCAGACGCGCTCGGGGAAGCAGATGGCGATGCCCGCAGGGCATTCGGCGTGGCGGCGCAGATCTATGCCCTGCCGCCGACGCCCTATTCGAGCTTCGGCGATGCCGGCTCCCTGCACGATTATGCCCGGGCTTTGGGTGAAGCCGGGGCGGATGCCGTCGCCGTCAGCCCGTCCCATGCCCTCTATGCCGCCGATCCGGGGCGTTCGAGCCCCTATGCGCCCTCGACGCGGCTGTTCCACAACGTGCTCATGGCCGATCCGGGGGCCGTGTTCGACGCGGATTTTGCTGCCATCGCCCGCTGCGACACGCCCGGCGCGCCCTTGATCGACTGGGCCCGCGAGGGCGCTGCCAAGCGCGAGGCGCTGCGTCGGCTCTACGAGCGCTTCACCACCGAGGGGCCGCTCGATCTGCGCGTGGATTTCGCCCGTTATCGCGCCGATGGCGGGGCGCTGCTCGAAGAGCATGCGACCTATGAGGCGCTGCACGCTCATTTTGCGCAGAGCCTCGGCGCGCCCCGCGGCTGGCAGGGCTGGCCGGAGGCCTATCGGCACCCGCGGGCACCCGCCGTGAAGGCATTTGCGCAGGAGCATGCGCATGAGGTGGTGTTCCATGCTTTCTTGCAATGGCTGACCGAGCGCTCGCTCGCTGCGGCGCAGAGCGCGGCCCGGGAGGCGGGAATGGGAATCGGCATGATCGCCGATCTGGCGGTCGGGATGGATGCGGGTGGCAGCCATGCCTGGAGTCGTCCCGACGATATCCTGCAGGGCGTCAGCATAGGTGCGCCGCCGGATCCACTGGGTCCGCTCGGGCAGGATTGGGGACTCACGACCTTCTCGCCCAAGGCTTTGCAGGAGCACGGCTTCGCCCCCTTCATCGCCACGTTGCGTTCGGCGATGCGCACGGCGGGCGGGGTGCGGATCGACCATGTGATGGGCCTGTCACGGCTCTGGCTGGTGCCCTGGGGCATTCCATCGACCGAGGGCGTGTATCTGCAATACCCGCTCGACGACATGCTGCGCATCGTCGCGCTCGAATCGCATCGCAACCAGGCCATCGTCATCGGCGAGGATCTCGGCACGGTGCCCGACGGATTTCGCGGGCGCATCGACCAGGCTGGTGTGATGGGGATGCGGGTGCTGTTGTTCGAACGCGAGGATGACGGGCGCTTCCGCGCGCCGCAGCACTGGGACGTCAATGCGGTGGCGATGACCACGACGCATGATCTGCCCACTATTGCCGGCTGGTGGCAGGGCAACGACATCGCCTGGCGTGACAGGCTGGGGCAGCTTCCCAGCACCGAGGATGCCGGGATCCAGATGGCCGAGCGCCATTATGACCGGCTCCGCTTCTGGGAGAGCGTATCCGATTACGGGCTGAGCCAGGAATCCATCCCGTATGTCGAGCATCCCGATACGGTGATCGACGCCGCCCTCGACTATATTGCCCGCAGCGCCTGCACCCTCGCCATCGCGCCGGCGGAGGATATCGCGGGTGCACGCGAGCAGCCGAATCTGCCCGGGACCATCGATACCCACCCTAACTGGCGCAGGCGCCTTCCGGAAGAGCCCGCGACGGGCCCGGTCGCGAAGGCGCGTCTGGCGCGTCTGGCGGATGCGCGCCCGCGTGCACAAGGCAAGTGTGAGAAGGAGCAGGCATGACGCCGCGCGCGACCTATCGGCTGCAATTCAATGACGGTTTCACCTTCGACGATGCATGCGCGATCGTGCCCTATCTGGCGGGTCTCGGAGTTAGTCACGTCTACGCCTCGCCGATCCTGTCCTCGCGCAGCGGATCCTCGCACGGCTATGACGGAGTCGATCCGACGCGGGTCGATGAAGAACTCGGCGGCGAGCCGGGCCTTCGCGCTTTTGTTGCACAATTGCGCGCCCATGGCATGGGGCTGATCGCCGATATCGTGCCCAACCACATGGCCGTGGGCGGCGCGGAGAATGCTTGGTGGCTCGACGTGCTCGAAAACGGGCAGTCAAGCCCCTATGCCTCGTTCTTCGACATCGACTGGGACACGCCCGATGAGGCCCTGAAGGGCAAGGTGCTGGCTCCGTTCCTCGGCGAGCCCTATGGCGCGGTGCTCGCGGCGGGCGATCTCGCTCTCGTCTTCGACGACGCGCTGGAGAGCTTCGCCATCGCCTATCACCATCACCGCTTCCCGATCCGCCCGGAAGATTACCCTGCGATCCTGCGTGCCGGCGGGGAGGATTTCGAGGCGCTGGCGCAGCGCTTCGAGGCGGCGGAAGGCCGCTCCGGTTTCATCGAGGCCTGCCGCGTCACGGCCTCCATGGGTGAGCGTCTCGAAGCCGTGGAGGAGGCCTGGCGCGACCCGCAGATGCTGCACGAACTGATGGAAAGCCAGCATTTCAGGCTGGCCTGGTGGCGGGTTGCCGGCGACATGATCAACTGGCGCCGCTTCTTCGATATTACCGAGCTCGCAGGCTTGCGGGTCGAGGATCCGCGCGTCTTCGACATGATCCACGCCACCATCCTGCGGCTCTATCGCGAGGGGCTGGTCGACGGGTTGCGCATTGATCACATCGACGGCCTGCGCGACCCGGCCGGCTATTGCCACCATCTGCGCGAACGCCTCGACGCGCTGACGGAGTTGCGCCCGGAGGAGGCGGGGCGTGAGCGGGCCTGGCTGATCGTCGAGAAGATTCTCGGACGCGACGAGACCCTGCCGCTCGACTGGGATTGTGACGGCACCACCGGATACGAATTCATGGATCGCGCCAGCGCCGTGCTTTACGATCCGCGCGCCGCCGAAGCGCTGTCGGAATTGTGGAGCGAGGTAAGCGGACGCTATCCCGATTTCGAGAGCGAGGAGGCGGATGCGCGCAACGAATTGCTGGTGCGCGACTTTTCCGGTCAGCTCGAAGCCTGCGCGCGCGCCTTCCACGCCATGACACAAGCCTCGCTGGAGACGCGCGACATCACCCTTGCGGCGCTGCGCCGGGCGCTGACGGCGCTGATCGTGGCTTTCCCGGTCTATCGCACCTATGCGACCGAAGGCGCGTCACCGGGATCTGATGCGCCCCATCTCGCGCAAGCGGTTGATGCCGCGAAGGCGATGAGTGCGCCGGGGGAGGAGGGCGTCGTCGATCTCATCGCCGGCTGGCTTTCCGGTATCGGGCCAGCGGATGCGCAGGCGCGCGGGGAGGCGGCGGCGCGCTTCCAGCAGCTCACCGCGCCGATCGCCGCCAAGGCGGTGGAAGATACAGCCTTCTATCGCTACGGGCGCCTGATCTCGCGCAATGATGTCGGCTTCGATGTCGATGCGCTCGCCATTGCGGTCGATGATTTTCACATGGCCTCGACCCGGACCGTGAGCGAGCATCCTGGCGGTATGGTCACCACCGCGACGCATGACCACAAACGCGGCGAGGATGTGCGCGCACGGCTCGCGGTGATCAGCGAGGACCCCGGCAGCTGGGCGGAGGCCGTCGCGGAGTGGTTCGAGCGCAACCGCCGGCTCTCCGGCGAATTGATCGACCCGGCTGATGAATACGTGCTCTATCAGATGATGGTCGGCGCCTGGCCGCTCGATCTCGCGCCCGACGATGCGCCGGGCCTCGCAGCCTTCCGCGAGCGCCTTGCAGGCTGGCAGGAAAAGGCTTTGCGCGAGGGCAAGCTGCGCTCGTCATGGCGCGAGCCTGATGAGGAATACGAAGCCGCCTGCCAGGCATTTCTTGAAAAGATCGGCGATCCCGATCGCAGCCTGCCGTTTCTTGAGGCGATTCATGGCTATGTGCAGCATATCGCGCCGGCCGGCGCCCTGAACGGGCTGGTTCAGGCCTTCCTGCGCAATCTCGTGCCGGGCGTGCCCGATCTCTATCAGGGGTGCGAATTCTGGGATTTCTCGCTGGTCGATCCCGATAACCGTCGCCCGGTGGACTATGCGGCGCGGATGACGGCGCTCACGGAGGGGCCGTCGCTCGAAGCGCTGTTGCCACACTGGCGCGACGGACGGATCAAGCAGGCGCTGATCGCACGGCTTCTGAAGCTGCGCAGCAACGCGCCGGCGCGGTTTGTGGAGGGTGAGTACGTGCCGCTTGATGTCGCAGGCGCACGCGCGGGCAATGTGATCGCCTTCGCACGGCGGTATTCATCCTCTCTGCTGATCGCCGTTGCCCCGCGTTGTGCGAGCGGCGCTGTCGATGCCGGCGCAACGCCGTTGCCCGATCCGCAATGGTGGGGCGATACGCGCATCCTGGTTCCGCCGGATATGCAGGGCACCCCGATGCGCGACGCCTTGAGAGACGACAGGACGGCGTGCGGTCCGAGCCGTGACGTCGATGCACCGCTCGCGCCGGAGCTTCCACTCGTGGAGCTTCTGGCGACGCTGCCTTTCGCGCTGAAGGTGAGCAGCTGATCCGCCGGATCCCCCGACTCACTCCAAAGCTTGCGGGCGCGGGCCGCCGGTGGCCCAGTCGAGCAGTTCGGCGGTGTGGACGATGGGGATTTCGGTGCCTTTGCCGATCTGCGTCATGCAGCCGATATTGCCGGTGGCGATGATGTCGGGGCGCGTGCGCTCGATATTGCCGACCTTGCGGGCGCGCAATTGTTCGGCGATTTCCGGCTGCATGATGTTGTACGTGCCTGCCGAGCCGCAGCAGATATGGCTCTCGGGCACGTCCTTTACCTTGAAGCCCGCCTTCTTCAGGAGCTTCTTCGGCGCTTCCCTGATCTGCTGGCCATGCTGCATCGAGCAGGCGGAGTGATAGGCGACGGTGAGCTTGTCCGCCTCGCCCGTGGGTTCCAGCGTCAGGGTTTCCAGATATTCGGTGATATCTTTCGCCAGCGCCGAGACCCGGGCCGCCTTCTCGGCATATTCCGCATCCTCGCGGAACATGTGGCCGTAATCCTTGATCGTGGTGCCGCAGCCCGACGCCGTGATGATGATGGCGTCGAGGCCGTTCTCCTCGATCTCGCGGATCCAGACGTCGATATTGCGCCTGGCGAAATCGTGGCTTTCTTCCGTACGCCCCATATGATGTACCAGCGCCCCGCAACAGCCCTCGCCGGCGACCTGCGTGACGGTGATGCCGTGGCGGTTGAGCAGGCGGATCGTGGCCTCGTTGATGCCCGGATCAAGCACGGTCTGGGCGCAGCCCTGGAGAATCGCCACGCGCCCGCGTTCTTCGCCTTGCGCGGCGAAGACGCCCGGTCCTTCCTGGGCCGAGCGCGTGGGCAGGCGCCCCGGTGCGAGATCGAGCATCGCCCCCATCCGCGGCCCCACCTTCGGCAGCGCCTTCGCCACACCCTTGAAGGGCTTGCCGAGATAGGCGCCGAACAGGGCGAGGCGGAAGCGGCCCGGATAGGGCAGGATGGCCGAGAGCAGGCTGCGCATCAGCCGGTCATGCCAGGGGCGCTGATAGGTCTCCTCGATATGCGCGCGGGCATGATCGACGAGATGCATGTAATGCACGCCAGAGGGGCAGGTGGTCATGCAGGACAGGCAGGAGAGGCAGCGGTCGATATGGGTGACGACCTGCCCGGAGGCCGGCTTGCCGTTCTCCAGCATGTCCTTCATCAGATAGATGCGCCCGCGCGGGCTGTCGAGCTCGTCGCCCAGCAGCAGATAGGTCGGACAGGTCGCCGTACAGAACCCGCAATGCACACAGGTGCGCAGGATCGTCTCCGATTCCCGCATATCCGGATTTTCGAGCAGTTCAGGCGCAAAATTGGTCTGCATGGGTGCGGCTCACGAATATGGTGTCGGGATGCGGTGTTCCGGTTCAGATGCCGGCATACATCCGCCCGGGATTGAAGATGCCGTCGGGGTCGAATCGGGCCTTGATCTCGCGCGAGATCCGCATCAGCGGCTCGGGCAGGGGCTCGAACACATCGATCGCCGCACGCAGTTCCTGCGGCGCTCGCATCAGGGTGGCGTGGCCGCCATGGGCGTGGGTGGCGGCGCGGACGCTTGCCGCCGCTTCGTCATCTGCCGGCGTCGCGATCCAGATCAGCCCGCCGCCCCAATCGAAGTAATGCCGGCCCTGGACCTTCGCGCGAATCGCTGCGGCAAGCGCCGGGCCGGCGCCGGGGCGGGTCGATATCCGCCAGATCGCCTGATGGGACAGGCTGATCAGCGGCCCGCCATCGCGCAGCCCGCGCCACAAAGCATCGCCACTCTCGCCCGGCAGCGTCGCCGGATCGCCATAATCGGCCAGCGTCTCGCGCAATTCGCCGAGGCGGTAATCGACGGAGGGCTTGAAGCCCTCGATGCGTATCAGCGTCTGCGCCGTCTGATAGCCTTCGCCGACCGGAATATGCGCCGCGCCCGTCACCTCGAAGGGAGAGCCGAGCGCCTCGGACAAGGCGGCGACGGCGCGTTCGTCGTCGAGGCCGGAATAGACCAGCGTCGCGGAGGTTTCCGGGATCGGCAGGACCTTGAAGATCACTTCCGTCAACAGTCCCAGCGTGCCCCATGAGCCGCCCATCAGCTTGACCAGATCGAGCCCGGTGACGTTCTTCATCACCCGCCCGCCATTCTTGACGATCTCGCCATGACCGTTGACGAAACGCACCCCGATCAGCGCGTCGCGCGCCGCGCCCGCCATGATCCGACGCGGCCCGGAGAGATTGGCCGCCGCAACGCCGCCTATGGTGGGCTCGCCCTCGGTGCCGAGCAGCGCGCGGTAATCCGGCGGCTCGAAGGCCAGGCGCTGGCCTTTCTCGGCGAGCGCCGCCTCGATCTCGGCCAGCGGCGTCCCCGCCTTCGCGCCGATCACCAGCTCCGCCGGCTCATACAAAGTGATGCCCTTGAGCTTGCGCGAGGTCAGCGTTGCCGCCGCCTGGACCGGTCGCCCGATCCCCGCCTTGGTATCCCCGCCGGCGAGGCTCAGCGGCATGCGATCTGCCCGGGCGGCCACGACGATTTCCGCGACAGCTTCCTCGCTCGCCGGTTCATGCACGCTGGTCATGCGTCACGCCTTTCCGGTTGGGGGGGGTATTTGAGGGGGGTGATGAAGGGCGGTACAAACCGGCAAGATGGGT
>NZ_DATGCW010000289.1:0-4931 GCF_035311605.1 Saliniramus sp. | reverse complement strand
AGCGATCTCGTCGCGCGCGAGCGCTTTCCGGTTTATGGCTCGGGGCGGGGCGGGCAATACACCTATCACGGTCCCGGCCAGCGCGTGGCCTATGTCATGCTCGACCTGAACCGCCGCGCGCCGGATCTGCGCCGATACGTCTCGGCGCTGGAAGCCTGGCTGATCGGGACGCTGGCGCAGTTCAACATTCGCGGCGAGCGCCGCGAGGATCGCGTCGGCGTCTGGGTGCGCCGCCCCGACAAGGGCCCGAGCGTCGAGGACAAGATTGCCGCGATCGGCATCCGCGTGCGCCGCTGGGTCAGTTTCCACGGCGTGAGCCTGAACGTCGAACCCGATCTCGACCATTTCACCGGCATCGTTCCCTGCGGCATCACCGAACACGGCGTCACCAGCCTCGTCGATCTCGGCTACCCGGTGACGATGCCGGAGGTCGACGCCATCCTGCGCGCGCAATGCGAGGAGATTTTCGGGGTTACTCTTTCAATGCAGGCGGATTGACGGGGTGGGCCGGTTTGGGTCCGACGCTCGATGTTGGGACAATGCCGGGTGTTTCGCGCAGAACCGCTTCTCCGACGAGTGCATTCTCGAAACCAGGAAGCGGAAGGTTCAGGCCAATCAGCATGTAACGCTGATCTTCCCCGGTTGTGCCCGAAGGCGGTGCCTCGATTACCCCCTCGTTGACGAGTTGCCGAACGAGTGCGCCATAAATTTCATTCACGTCGATCACTGCATTGTGAATGCGCGCCTCTGTCATGCCTTTCCATGCAAGATCCCAGGAACGTCGCCCAAAATCATGCGCTTGGGTAAAGAAGAGACTTCCCGGGGCAATACCCAGCGGTTCTGCATCATCAGTCGCCGCTGCCATTTCCAGTGAAACAGGGGCGATCAGATCCAGAAGTTCGATGCGCGCGATTCGATGCGAGCGAGATACACCTTCGATGAAACGGGTTATCTCTTCGATGGTCGCTTCGTCGGCTTGTTCAAGATCAACCAACGGCAAGCGATAGAAATGAAGTGGGGCATCCGGCTTGGTGCCCAGACCGGCAGTGTAGAGCGCCGTCTCCAGAGCCAGATTCGCGGCGGGTTTGCTCAACTGGACATGCTCGCGCGGCATATACCAAAGGATTCCATCACTTGAGGACTGGAAGTTGTCCGAGGCATTCGCAGGCGCGTTGCAAGCAATGGCAAGAGCGAATACCAGAACTACGCGCGAGAGCGGGGTTGCGCAATTCTGGGCAACCGTTCTCAATGCCGCGATACCCATTTTCCGACTGCCTCCAAGTCAACTCAAAGCGATCTTCCCCAAGCTCAACATCAATATGGGCAATGCGCTTCCTGCAATCAAGAGTGTCAGTGGGCCCCGTCTCGTCAGGCTTCGCGCGATTACGTAGCTATAAACAATCAAAGCCGTCAAAATGATGACGATGAATGCATAAAGAATTATCGAGTCGCTCTCCGAGCGGAACAGGCCGGCATATGATTGTGCTCCCACGAACAGCGGAACGACCCCCGTCGCTGCTGCAGGCGATCCGACCGGTGCAAAACCGTGACCGTATCCGAATACGATGATCAAGGTAATGAACAACCCGCCCGCGAAGGCGAAGCCCATCCGCTCTTGGAATGTTTTCGGAATTGTATCGCGATCTTCCTCAGGTAGTACCCTGTTAACGAAGCGATTGACTACCTCTCCGAAGGCATCTGATAACCCAGCCACACTCGCCATCCATGTCCGAATCGGATCGCCTTGAGTATAGCTACTTTAAATTGAAATTTCTAGGAAGCGCTCATCTTTAATCCTTACCCGGTCGGCGCCCGAAATCCGGGGCGTCGGTCTCCTGGCCGAGATCGATGATCGAGCGGCGGATGGAGCGGGTGCGGGAGAACAGGTCATAGAGCGCGTCGCCGTCATCCCAGCGGATGGCGCGGGCGAGGGCGGCGAGATCCTCGTTGAAGCGCGAGATCATCTCCAGCACGGCTTCCTTGTTATTGAGGAAGACGTCGCGCCACATGGTCGGATCGGAGGCCGCGATGCGGGTGAAGTCGCGAAAGCCGCCGGCGGAGAACTTGATCACCTCCGACTGCGTTACCTGCTCGAGATCCGCCGCCGTGCCGACGATGTTGTAGGCGATCAGATGCGGCACGTGGCTGGTGATGGCGAGCACCAGATCGTGATGCGGCGCGCTCATGAATTCGATGCGCGCACCCATCCCCTCCCAGAATTCCTGCAGCCGCGCCACAGCCGCCGGATCGACACCATAGGCCGGCGTCAGGATGCACCAGCGCTCGTGGAACAGCATGGCGAAACCCGCATCGGGGCCGGATTGCTCGGTGCCGGCGACCGGGTGGCCGGGGATGAAATGCACATGCGCCGGCAGATGCGGCTCCATGCTCGCCACCACGGCGCCCTTGACCGAGCCGACATCGGTGACGATCGCGCCGGCGCGCAGGCTTGACGCCATCTGTTTCGCGACCGGCCCGCAGGCACCGACAGGCACACAGAGGATGACGAGATCGCAGCCCTTCACACCTTCGGCCACATCCGTGAAGACGGTGTCCGCCAGAGCCAGTGCATCGACCCGCGCGGCCACCTCCGCATCACGGTCGATCGCCACGATGCAGCCGGCGAGATTTTTCTGGCGCATGGCATGGGCGATCGAGGAGCCGATCAGGCCGATCCCGATAATGGCCACGCGCTCGAAGAGCGGTGTTTCGAGCGGGTCGCCAAGACGTTCAGGCATGGACGGGCGCCTCCGCGCGCATGAATTCCATCAGCGCGTTGATCACCAGCCGATTGGCCTCCTCCGTGCCGATCGACAGGCGCAGCGCATGCGGCAGGCCGTAACCCTCCATCCGGCGCAGGATCAGCCCGCGCGCAGTGAGATATTCATCGGCCTCGCGGGCGGTGCGTCCCGGCATGTCGGGGAAATGCACCAGCAGGAAATTTGCCACGCTCGGCGTCACCGTCAGGCCGAGTTGCGTCAGGTCGCGGGTGAGGATCTCCAGCCAGGTATCGTTATGCGACACGGCCTGCGCCACATGGCCGTCATCAGCGATCGCCGCTGCGCCGGCGGCCAGCGCCGCGGCGTTGACGTTGAAGGGCGGGCGGATGCGGTTGACGATATCGACAACATGCTCCGGCGCCACCATCCAGCCCAGACGCAGGGCGGCGAGCCCGTGGATCTTCGAGAAGGTACGCGTCATCACCACGTTCTCGCTGGTCATGACCAGTTCGAGCCCGGCGGCGTAATCGTTGCGGCGCACATATTCAGCGTAAGCGGCATCGAGCACGAGAAGCACATGCGGCGGCAGGCCCGCATGCAGGCGCTTGATCTCGTCGAAGGGCAGATAGGTGCCCGTCGGATTGTTGGGATTGGCCAGATAGACGATCTTGGTGCGCGGGGTCACCGCCGCGAGAATGGCATCGACATCGGCGGTGAAATCCTTCTCCGGCGCGATCACCGGCACGCCGCCCGCCCCCAGGATGGCGATGCGGTAGACGAGGAAGCCGTGGGTGCAATAGATGCCTTCGTCGCCCGGGTTCATGTAGGCGTTGGTGACCATGGCCAGCAATTCGTCCGAGCCGTTGCCGCAGACGATGCGGGCCGAGTCGAGGCCGAACTTGTGGGCGATGGCGTCGCGCAGCGCATTGGCGCCGCCATCGGGATAGAGCGCAAGCTTGCCCATCACCGCCTCCGCCGCCGCGAGTGCCTTCGGCGAGGGGCCGAGCGGGGTCTCGTTCGAGGAGAGCTTGTGCACCGTCACGCCGGGGGGCGCCTTGCTCTTGCCGGGCGCATAGGCCTCGATCGACATCAATCCCTGACGTGGTAACGGACGTGCGGTCATCGTCTTCATCTTTCGGCTTCAAGGCGCGATACGCCGTGGTGGGCGCGCGCCTTCCTAGCGCAGCTTGCGGCGGAATTCACGCATAAAGCTGACGGAAACCCGGGCAAATCGTCCCGGTGGTGCTGGTACCATGCCACGACGCGGCTTGCTTCGTGTCCCGGCTTGGGTCATGACGGGCGTGAGCGGTACGAGAACCATGACGAGCACAATCCCCGACGATCATCTGCCACGCGAACGCCTCGACGCCGTCGTCGACAGGCATGCCGTCCTCACCGCGACTCTGGCCTCGGGGCCGGATGCCGAGACCTTCGTCAGGCTTTCGCGCGAACTCGCCGAGCTCGAACCGGTGGTGGAGGCGGTCAGGGCCTACCGCGCCATCCGCGAAGAGCTCGACGGTGTCGAGGCGCTGCTCGGTGATCCGGCGACCGATCGCGAGATGCGGGCGCTGGCCGAGGAGGAGCGCGGCGCGGCACGCGCGCGGCTCGCCGAGGCGGTGCGCGCGGTGCGGCTGATGCTGCTGCCACGCGATGCCGCAGACGAAAAGAGCGCCATTCTCGAAATCCGCGCCGGTACCGGCGGCGACGAAGCCTCCCTGTTCGCCGGTGATCTCTATCGCATGTATGCACGTTACGCCGAGTTGAATGGCTGGCGCGTCTCGGTGATCGCCGCGAGCGAGGGCACGGTCGGCGGCTACAAGGAAATCATCGCCCAGATATCCGGGCGCGGCGTCTTCGCGCGGCTGAAATTCGAAAGTGGCGTGCATCGCGTGCAACGTGTTCCCGATACGGAAACCGGCGGACGCATCCACACTTCGGCTGCCACCGTGGCGGTTCTGCCGGAGGCGGAGGAGGTTGATTTCGCGCTGGACGAGCGTGAGTTGCGGATCGATACGATGCGTGCCGGTGGCGCGGGCGGGCAGCATGTCAACCGCACGGAATCGGCGGTGCGGATCACGCATGAGCCCACCGGAATCAGCGTTGTGGTCCAGGCCGAGCGTTCCCAGCACAAGAACAAGGCGCGCGCCATGGAGATCCTGCGCGCGCGCCTGTTCGACCGTGAGCGTAGCGCGCGCGAATCCGAGCGGGCGG
>NZ_DATGCW010000288.1:0-9565 GCF_035311605.1 Saliniramus sp. | reverse complement strand
AACTCCCCCGGCGGCTCGATGCCCCGGGCGAGATAGACCTGCTTGAGCGGCAGCAGATCGAGCAGCAATTCCAGCACGGTCTTGGGATTGCGCCCAACATGACCGCCATCGGGCAGGATCTGCGCCTCGAGCTCGCGCGCGAGAATGCGGGAAGCGCGCCGCGCGACGCCTTCGAAACCCTCCAGGCTGAGCCCGGCATAGGTGACCGCGACTGCCGCACGCAGCCGTGCGAGGGGGCGGGGATGGGAGAGCATGGCACGCTGCAGCCGGCGCAGATCCCGCCCCAGAGCGCGCATCAGCTTGTGATAGAAGGCGTGATCTGCCCCGTCCAGGATCAGGGGGGACTGGCTGAGAAAGGCGATCACCCGTCTTGCGGTGACATCCGTCTCGCGCGCCGCAGGATCGGGCGGACGCGAGAGGAATTCGCCGACGAGCGCGCGCGCATTGGCCCGCGCCAGCGCCGTATCAGCCGCCCGCAAATGCCGCAGCCAGCCGAAACCGTAGAGCAGTTCCGCCCAGTGCCGCGACGGCGGCGTCAGGGTGAAGGGCGAGCGCCCGCCCGTCGTGACGGCCCGCCCGCCGAAGACGAAGGAGCCGGCATAGATGTCATTGGCGATGGTGGCATCCGAGGTGCGCAGATCGGGCGGAACGATCAGCAGCCGCTCGGGCACGCGCTTGCGTACGGCGCCGATGCCCAGCGCGCGCCGCGCGCCATCACGCAGGGCGCGCCCGGCTTCACGCAGGGCCAACCCGTAGATGTGCCAGCGATCGGAGCGCGCGCTCAATCAACCCCCCACCCGCAATTGCCTGCCTGCGCTGCCGTTTCGCCGAAACGGACGAGCCCCGTTCGGCGAGGACGACGGCATGCATGCGACAGAACTGCCCCTATCTTCTCACCTGAACCGGCCATGGTTAACAAGCGGTTTCCCACTTGCCACAAATACGGGCAATTGCGGCGCAAACTGCAGGGAATGCGCAGGCGCTCTCCCGCGAGCAGCGCGTCAGGCGGGATCGTTTGTACCCGGGAGCTTACGAAAACGCGCGGCGAAGAAACCGTCGAGCCCCTCGACGAGCCCTGTTCCGCCGCGATGGGGCAGAGCGCGGAAATCGCCCTGTGCATCGATCAGGCCGGCAAGGTCTGCGGCCGAACCGGATACGGCGAGCTCGCCAGGCGTGATCGCGATGCGCTGCATATCCGCATGGCGCTCCAGCAGATCGCGCGCCTGTGCCTCGCCTTCTTCGGGCTCGAGCGAGCAGGTGCAATAGACGAGGCGGCCTCCCGGCGCGAGCAATCTGACGGCCTTGTCGATCAGTCGGCGCTGCAGATCGACGAGTTTGGCGATATCCTCCGGCGTCTTCGTCCAGGCGACATCCGGATTGCGGCGCAGCGTGCCGGTGGCGGAACAGGGGGCATCAAGGAGGATCGCGTCGAAGCGCAGATCATCTTCCAGCGCCAGCACGTCGGCTGCGCGCAATTGCGCGGTGAGCCGCAGCCGCGCGAGATTCTCCGCAACACGCGTCAGGCGTTTCTGCGACCGGTCGACGGCGAGCACATCCGCGCCCCGGGCCGCGAGCTGGACGGTCTTGCCGCCGGGTGCGGCGCACAGATCGACGACGCGCTCACCGGGGCCGACCGCGAGCAGACGCGCGGGAATGGCGGCGGCAGCATCCTGCACCAGCCAGGCGCCGTCATCGTAACCGGGCAGCGTCTCCACGGCGCGGCGATCGGCAAGACGCAGCGACCCCGTCGGCAGAATGCGCGCATCGAGCCGCTCCGCCCAGAGCGCACGCGCCGGCCCGTCCTGATCGTCGCGCAGGGTGAGATCGAGCGGCGCTTCCTGGCGCAACACACCAGCCATGGCGATGCATTCCGCTTCGCCCCAGCGCGAGAGCCAGCGCGCATGCAGCCATTCGGGGAGATCATCCAGCGGCCCGGCCTCGGCGAGAATCGCCTCACGCTCGCGCGCGATCCGCCGCCCGAGGGCGTTCACAAGTTTGGCGTAATGCTTGAGATCGGGATGCGCACGCGCCAGCCCCACCCCGGTGGCGACGGCGGCGTGGTCGGGGACGTCGAGAAACAGGATCTGCGCGGCGATCACGGTGAGCAGATCGCGCAGCTGACCCTTGGCGGGTTTGCCCGTCATGCGGGCGGCCAAAGCGGTGCGGATCGTACCCATCCTGCGGAAGGCGACGATGCAGATGGCGCGGGCCAGGGCCGCGTCACGCTGGGGGATCTCCGCCTTCATCGCAGCCAGGTCCTGCGCGAAGGCATCGTCGAACGGGCGACGGCTGCGCAGCACCTCGCCGATGACCGTGAAGGCGAGGCGCCGGGCGGCGAGTCCTTCGCCGTCATCGCGCGCAGCACCGGCGCCACGCGGCTTGGGCGTCTTGCCGGGCGATGAGGCTGAGCGGGGTTTGCGACCGGTGTCGTCAGGCGGTGTTTGAGGAGGCAATGTCATGTGGCGACAACCATGCGCGAAGCGCGTCAAAACAAGAAGACTGCGGCAGGCTTATCCCACCGCAGCCCCGAAAGCGAGCCCCCATGCAGCGCCGAGCTGCCCGTGTAACCATGCAGCGCCGAGCTGCCCGTATAACCATGCAGCGCCGAGCTGCTGATATGCCGATGCGCGCGCTCGATCAATCCTTCTGCGGCGCGATCGCCACATCCAGATCGATCATGTGGCCGGCACGATCGCGCTTGGAGGCGAGGTAGCGGACGTTTTCCGGATTGGTGCGCCCGATCGAACGCTCATCGGCGACGACATCCAGCCCGGCTTCCCGGAGAGCACCAATCTTCACGGGATTGTTGGTGAGCACCCGCACGCGGCTCACACCGAGTTCGGTGAGCATCTGCGCGGCGAAATCGAAGCGGCGCTGGTCGAGGCCGAAGCCGAGCGCCGCATCGGCGTCATAGGTGTCGAAGCCTTCCGATTGCAGCTTGTAGGCCCGGATCTTGTTGGCGATGCCGTTGCCGCGTCCCTCCTGATCGAGATAGAGCAGGATGCCTCCCTCCCCCTCGGCCATGGCCTGGACGGCGCCGCGCAGCTGATCACCGCAATCGCATTTCAGCGAACCGAACAGATCGCCCGTCAGGCAGGCGGAATGCAGGCGCACGAAGACCGGCTTGTCGAGATCCGGCTTGCCGACGATGATGGCGACCTGATCACGCATGCCCTCGCCACCGCGAAACACCACGAATTCCGTTTCATGCGCGCCCTCAAGCGGCACCGGCGCGCGGCTGGCAATGCGCAGAAGCTTCGCCTGCTGCTTGCGGAAAGCGCGGATGGCTTCACCTGTCACGGTGAGAATGCTCGCCTCGTGCTCCATTCCCTCGGGAAGCGGGATCACCAGCACGGCGGGGGTCACGAAGGACAATGCCGCAAGTTCGAGCGCATCGAGATCGACCCGTGTCGCAGCCCGCACGGGCGCATCGACGCGCGTTTCGATGCGCCGGGCGAGCAAGGCGATCCGCTCCGCATCCACCACGGGCATCGCCACCGCGCCCGCATCCTCGCGCTCCAGCCCGATCCGGCGCAGGCGTGGACCGGTGAGGATCAGCCGCGCGCGACCGCCGGCCACCGCATCAATGCGACGGCAGAGGGCATCATCGAGATCCTCGACACCGAGAACCAGCGCCCGCATATCGTCGTTTTCGATGATGACGGGGCGCGCATGCCGGAATTCCGCAATGGCACGTTCCACATTCATCAGCACGGTATCGTCTGAATAACCGAGTACAAGACGCATCATCGACCAAGGTTTCCTGTATCGTGCGGCCCGCACCCCGAGAGAACCTGATCCGACACCGGATCGAACCTGTTCGCAAGAGGGACAAACCCTACATTACCCCACATAGAGTGCCGCCCGGATTATCAAGCTATCCTCGTCCGGATATCATTCCTGGTCGGCGCAATTGCAAATGCTTCTACGGCTCATCAGTTCCGGCGGATCAACATGAGAGCGATTTCAAGCCTGCCCGGTGCTCCGGCATTCGGGAATTTCGGTGACGCCAGCCCGGTGGCACCCTTCGTCGTGGCCCAGCTCGGGCAATCCCTCGACGGGCGGATCGCCACGGTGACGGGGCACTCCTTCTATATCAACGGCGCAGGCGCGCTCGACCACCTGCATGCGATCCGCGCGCATGTCGATGCGGTGGTGGTCGGTATCGGGACCGTCATCGCCGATGATCCGCAATTGAATGTGCGGCGCGTGACGGGGCGTGATCCCGCGCGGGTGGTGATCGATCCCAACGGTCGCCTGCCCGTCACCGCCCGGATACTGCGCGATGACGGCGCAAGGCGCCTTGTCCTACGCCGTGCGGGCCGGGGCGAAAAGCTTCCCGAAGGCGTCGAGGAGATCATTCCGGGCGCGGTGGAAGCGGGCCCCATCGCCCCGCAGCAGATCCTGGAACTGCTGCGCCAGGCCGGGCTCCGGCGGGTCCTGCTGGAGGGCGGGGCGCGCACGATCTCGGATTTCCTGGCGGCCCGCTGCATCGATCGCCTGCACATGCTGGTGGCTCCCATGCTGATCGGCTCTGGCAAACCCGGAATCGCCCTGCCCCCGATCGAAACCCTCGATGACGCCTTGCGGCCCGCGACATCTACCTATCTACTGGAAGGAGGCGATGTTCTGTTCGATTGCGATCTGCGCCGGTCGAGCGATGCGGTCGCGACTTGAGGCGAAGGAGTTGTGCAATGAGCAGTGACGCTTCAACGGCGAAGGCGGCGCCAACGACTCCCGAAAGGCGCTATTCCGGCATTCAGATCGCGCTGCACTGGGTCATCGCGCTGATCATTTTGGGCATGGTCCCGGTCGGATTGGTGATGACCCGGCTCGACCCGTCCACGCTCACGAATCTGCTTTACGAAATGCATAAATCCTTTGGTCTGATCGTGTTCGGCCTTGCGGTCATTCGCCTCGGGACGCGGTTCGTGCTCGGCGTGCCGCCACTCGCGCCGGACATGCCGCAATGGCAGATCCGGGCCGCGCAGATCAGCCATGTTGCGCTTTATATGCTGATCGTTCTCGTTCCGCTCACCGGCTGGGCTGCGACTTCCGCCTGCTGTGCGCCGGTCAATCTGTTCTGGGCGATCCCGCTGACGCTGCCCATCGGGGGCGGCTTCGAGACCGCCGGCCCGATCTTCCTGCTGCACAACATCTTCACCATGGCGCTGATCGCGCTGGTGCTGCTGCATTCACTGGCAGCGCTCTACCACCATTACGGGCTGAAGGATGGCACCCTGCGCAAGATGATGCCGGGTTCGAAACGCTGAGCCGGCCTTGCCGGAATGCGGTGATTGTGGGATGAAGATCATGCCCTGCGGAGCATCGCGGCTCGAAAAGGGGGCTCCCGTTGCCGTCAGCGGGGCAAAACCAGTCCGAAGGGGCTGCCATGCCGGGACCGATACGCGCCGTCGCCTTCGATATCCTCGAGACGGTTTTCTCGATAGAGAGCCTGCGACCGGGCCTGACACCGCTTGGCCTTCCGGGAAATATCCTGGAAACCTGGTTTGCTGCGAGCCTGCGTGATGCATTCGCCCTCGCGGCCACGGATGATTTCGCCCCTTTCCGCAGCGTAATGGGCGATGCGCTGGCTGATCTGCTGCAACGGCATAACCTTCCCGTCATGGAGAATCGCATCGCCGCCTTCCTCGACGGCATGACGAATCTGGAAGCCCGACCCGACGCACATGGCGCCTTCGCCACGCTTGCGCAGGCGAACCTGCCGGTTGTTGCCGTCAGCAATGGTGCCGCTGCAGCGACGCAGCACCTGCTTGAGCGCGCCGCGCTGTCATCCCTCGTGCAAAGGGTGTTTTCGGTCGACGAGATCGGCTTCTCGAAGCCGCGTCGGGAGGTCTACTCGCATGTGGCGCGAAGCCTCGGCCTGCCTGCCTCCGCGCTCTGCCTCGTGGCCGCGCATCCATGGGATGTCCATGGCGCGCGTTCGGCGGGGCTGCACGGGGCCTTTGTCGCGCGCGGTCAGCTCTGGCCGACCACGATGAAGAGACCCACGATCATCGGGGACGAACTCCTCGACACGGTCGAGGCGGTGCTTGCATTGAACGGCTGATGGCAGGGTTCAGGTCTTCATGTCGATGAGGGTGCGCGCCATCTCGGAGGCGGTCGAGAAGACCTTCGCATTCGCCTTGAAGGCTGCGACGGAAGCGACCTGGTCGGCGATTTCGCGCGTGTAATCGACATTCGGCGCCGCCACCATGCCCCGGGCATCGGCGAAAGGCGCATCGGGTTGATGGCGCAATTCATAAGCAGGAAGCCGTTCGCTCATCCGCGCCGCAGTGCCGCTGCCGGTGGAGACCTGCACCACATCGACGGGCTGGTAGACACTGCGCGGGTCATCGCTGCGCGGGACCGGGCGATCGGGTGGCGTCTGCGGAACGGGGCCGTTGCTGCGGGCATTGGCGACGTTCGAAGCACTCGCCTCGATGCGAAGCGCCGAAGCATTCATACCGCTCGCGGCTATGGTCAGTGAGGGCGACATGCCCGGACAATGCCGCCCGGCGCCTTACGGCGCGATCAATCGGAACAATTGCATTTTAGGGAATTGTCGAAAAAACCGCGCGGGCACAAAAATATCGTCACATGCTCGGAACCGGTGGCGGATGCGGACGTTAGCGCTGTAACCGACCTTGATCTGCCCCCACCGGTCGGCAACTCGAAGGCGCATCCGGTGATTCGGATGCGCCTTTTTCGCATCAGTTCAGATCACGCGGCGATGTCGCGGGCATAGGCCCAGTACAGCTCCCGGGCGCGCTGGTAGATCGGCCCGGGCTGGAGCCCGTGCTCCTCGATCCGTGTCACCGGCGTGACCTTGGCATAGTTGCCGGTGCAGAAGATTTCGTCTGCATCAAGGAATTCCTCATAGCGCAGTACCCGCTCGACCACCTCGACACCACTGTCGCGCAGCAGGCCAATGACACGCTGGCGGGTAATGCCGTTCAGGAACGTTCCGTTCGGGATCGGCGTGTGCACGACCCCGCCCTTTGCCATGAAGATATTCGCGGTCGCCGTCTCGGCGACGCTGCCCAGCATGTCGAGCACGACCGCGTTGTCGAAGCCGCGCGTACGGGCCTCACGCAGGATGCGGGCATTGTTGGGATAGAGACAGCCGGCCTTGGCATCTGTGGGCATGGTCTCCAGCGTCGGCCGGCGGAAGGCCCCCTTCGTCACGGCGGCGCCAGCGGGCTCTGCCATTGGCGCCTCGAACAACGTCATGCAGAAGCCGACATTGTCGGGATCGGTCGTGATGGTGCCAGGCCCCTCACCCTCGCCCCAATACATCGGCTTGACGTAGAGTGCTTCACCGGATTCGAATTTCTTCGCCCCTTCCAGCGCCAGTGCAACCATTTCTTCCGTGCTCACCGTCGGATTGAGATCAATCGCCTTGGCGGAACGGTTGACGCGGGCCATGTGCAGGTCGAGATCCGGCGCCACCCCGTCGAAGATGCGCGCGCCGTCGAATACGGTGGAACCGAGCCAGCTGGCATGGGAACGCGGGCCGATGATCGGCGGGTTGCCTTCATGCCAGTCTCCTGCATACCAGGTCCAAGTCTTCGAATACCAGGCCACGCGTTTTCTCCTTCCGTACACTGATGACGCAACGAAGGCGTCGTCCCTATCCAAGAGATGCCCGGCTCCGCCTGTCAATCGGCAAGTTTCCCCACCATGCCTTTCAGGCGATGCCCTGCCGCTGCGCACGGCCAATCAACATGGCAATCGCAAAGAGCGTCGCGATCCGACGATAGAGCCGTTCGAGAGCCGCCCGCAAGCCCGGGATCCGCAACCACACGGCACAGACCACGAGACGCGCGCGTCCGAAGCACGCACGCCGGAAGCGTCTGAACTAACCATCGCACGATTGAAGTTGTCGCATCCCGTCACGGATCGACCACCCGCCGCGCACGAGCGGCAAGCTCAAGGACCGATTAGCTGCAGGCCCGACAAGCTCCAGCGATCGCGCCCCGCGGGCGCCATGTCGCGCCGGCGGGGCGCCCGCAGCTTCAGCGCATGGACAAACAACCGCAGCACACCGGTGAGACGCAACCCTGCACGCGCCGGCCGGCCGATCATTCAAGCCTGGCTGCGCAACTTGTCGCGGGTTTCGGCGAGCGCGGCGATGGCCGCATCGATCTCGTCACGCTGGCTCTCGAGATGCGCAATCTGCTCCTCGACCTTGGTCAGGGAGAGCTTGAGATCAATCCCACCCTTGCCGCCCTGCTCGGTCGGTGTGAGCATGTCCTGGATCTCGGCAAGCGTGAAACCGAGCTGCTTGCCCTTGAGAATCACCGAAAGGCGCTCACGGTCGCGGCTCGAATAGATGCGCATGGTGCCTATGCGCTTGGGCGCGAGCAGGCCACGATCCTCGTAGAAACGCAGCGCCCGCAGCGTAACGCCGAATTCGCGCGACAGATCGCTGATCAGGTATTCCTTCGCTTCGGAAGCACCTTCTTCGGCGAACCCCGAAACTTCCTGCGAAATCGTCTTGACACTATCCATGTACGACACAAAGACCCCCTTTGTTCAATACCCGCCGCCGAACGCCCGTCCGCGCAGAGAATCGCTTCGGACAATGTCGCCCAACCTGAAACGCACAACACTCCGATTTGAATAATCAGAGATTGCTTTCCCGGGCAGACTACGCCCGATCCGGCAGCCCGGATCAGACCCGAGACCTTCCGGAACCAGCACTCGGACTATGCCCCAGACAAAGCCCGGTGCCAATATCAAGATGCATTAAATTCGTATAGCAACCTTTAAGAAACGTCACCGTTGCATATCCGCTACGGCATCGCGCCGAGGATCTACGTCACCTGACGATGATCGCGCCGCGCCCGCTGCGTCACGATGGCTAAGGCGTCACGGAGAAATGCCGGAATCACTGCCGGCGCCGGTTGCAAACATATCGTGACGCGATGCGCGGCGCACCCGAACCACGCCTTCAACGGACGGGGCGGACAGGCACTGCATCCATGCTTCGCAGGAGCGCTTCGCGATCGAAGTCGGTCATAGAGAGCATGCGAGATTTTATGGCTATTGAACCCAATGCGAGCGCGCTTCCCGGAAGGAAATCGTAAACAGACTTATCGCGCGATTTGGCGCATCAGGACGCTGGTCAGCCGGAACTCCGCCCGATCAGGCACATGCTAGAGACAAGAAATGTTATTGCGCTCGATTTCATCGACATTGCGCACCGGCCAGGGCGTCGTCTCGCCAAGCGCGAGATCACCGGTGATCGCGTAGCCGATCATCGGGGTATAGACATTGCCGACTTCCGCGAGAATGAAACTGCTGTCTGGAACGGCGAAGCCCGCCGGAATATCGACGCTGCTGTCAGTCGCGCGCGGCCCGATATCGCGCCCGTCGCTCCAGCAGACACGACCGACGAGGCTGCCATTGTCATCCTCGATATAGACGGAGGTCACGCGCATCGTGATGCGGGAGATATCATAGGGCTCCATGACTGAGAGGGCGGCGTTGAAGATCTCCTCCATCTGGGCATTGTCGATCCCGTCGGATGACCGGCTGGTGATATCGGCGATGGTGCGCG
>NZ_DATGCW010000287.1:0-3266 GCF_035311605.1 Saliniramus sp. | reverse complement strand
CGCGTGTGAAAGCGCTCCTGCGCCGTACCGACCCCAACCTGCTGACCGACAAGCTGGTCGCCGGCGATATCGAGCTCGACCGGGACAGCCGCCGCGTGCGCCGCAACGGCACCGAACTGCATCTTGGCCCGACGGAGTTTCGTCTGCTGGAATTCCTGATGCGCACACCCGGGCGCGTCTTCACCCGCGAGCAACTGCTGGACAATGTCTGGGGCCGCGACGTCTATATCGACGAGCGCACCGTCGATGTCCACGTCGGCCGCCTGCGCAAGGCCGTCAAGGCGCAATCGGGTTCAGATCCGATCCGCACCGTGCGCGGCGCCGGATACGCATTCGAGGGATAATTCGTCGACGTTCATCACGATAAATTTTTATCGTGATATCATTTTTGGTTGTCGACACGGCTCGCTGCTTGCATAGTTTTACCGAATGACTCTTTTGATTGTATCGCCGGGTCCGTTCGCGCGTTCCGTCCGATCTGCACGATTTGCGAGCCTCAAGCCGGATCCTGCCGCATGCCTGATGGGATACTGTGCCCCGCATAATCTACCGGGAGGTATTATGAAGAAATCCACACAGATTCTTGTGGGCACGACTTGCCTCCTCGCAACTGCGCTGAGCAATCAGGCGCGCGCCGACGAGAGCTGCAATATCGGGGCACATTCCGTCAAATCGTTTTCGCAGGAATACTTCATCAACCCGCAGGCGCATGGCGTGACCCCGTTGCTCGCGCTCGAAACCATGCTCGAGAACGGCTGTCGCGATGAAGATGAATTCGCGCGGGTGATCGGAATTTATCTGGATGACCGCGTCGCAGATTTGTATCAGCGTGACGATCCGAAAGCCTGGAGGGTAAACCAGATCTGGATGCTCATCGGTATCGAGATGCTGATGCTCGGGCACGAGGCGCCCGTGCGCGCATTTCTCGACACGGTCCGAGCCGATGCGGAATCGGGTGACCCCGGCGCGATGACCGCCTTTGCCTATCTCGCCCGCTACCAGACCGAGCGCTGGGACTGGATTGAGCAGTTCCGGGCCCTCCAGCGGAATTATCCGCTGAGTATCGAGCATTTCGATCTCAAGGAATGGGGCGAGCGCGATGATCATCCGATCCGCAGCATCGCGCCACGTTTGCGCAACGAAGCCGACGCGTTTGCCGAACGCGCCTCGCAGGCCGGCTTCGCACCGGCCCACGTGATTCATCTGGCCGGCCAGCGACCGGCGAGTTTCACACCATGTGAGACGACGACCAGCATCGGGGGTGCAGGCCTCTTCGGCATGTCCGACGATCCTGATGCCGACGACACCCCCACCAACCGTTTTATCAAGACCTTTGTCGATCTGCCTGATCGCGAACGGGTCGCGCGTGATCTGATGGATTGGTCGCGTGACGTGATCAGAGCGGGCATCACCAGCGGCGAGACCGGTACGCTGACGCCCGACATGGAGGCCGCAACCAATGTTGCCAAGGCTTATGCAGGGATCAGGTCCAACTGCGCCTTGTCCATCGAAGACGGCAGGCTCGATTTCGGAGTCGAAGACCGCGATGAGGCCGCAACCGGCATGCATCACGCAGTGGCCGCGCCGGGCATCCGGTACCAATGGGAGATTGCCCTAATCTACGCGTTATTCGTCGATCAATACTACGACAGCCCCGACCGGCATGACGCCGCCGCGCGGATTCTGCAGGCGGGTGGCTACATTGAGTCCCTTGATTATCATAATGAGCGCGTGGACGCCATCATCGGAACGTTTTCACGCGAGACCGTGCGGGAGGCGCAGCGCATCATGGCCGAATACGGCTACTACACTGCAGCAATCGACGGAATTCCCGGACCGAATTTCCGCAATGGCCTGATGCAATGGAATGATGAATGCCGCTTGGATTTCGGCGAGAACCCGCAGAAGTGCCTGCGGCTCGGGCCCGCCCTTCTCGATCACGAATGGGTGCATCCGTTCCTCGGAGATGTCGCGCAGTTGCGCTGATCGGGCGGCGGACTCACCGCCCCGCCGCGTCCAGCCGTCTTTCGGCGAAGCGCATGGCGATGTGATGCGGCGAGACGCGCTCCGCTTCCGCTTCGGCGAGGATCTCCGCGATGTTCTCGTCGAGCTGGCGCATGCGTTCGGCGATCCACTCGACGTTATCGACGCCAGCGATTTCGCCGGAGACGCTAATTATGCCGCCGGCATTGATGGCGAAATCGGGGACGTAGAGGATGCCGCGCGCGTGCAGCCTGTCGGCATCGGCGAAGTCCTCCAACTGGTTGTTGGCCGCACCCGCGACGATCGCGACGCGCAGCGCGGGAATGCTGCGCGCGTTCAGCACCGCGCCGAGCGCGCAAGGCGCAAACACATCCGCCTCCACCGTCAGGATATCCTTTGGCGGGCAGGCCGTAGCACCGAATTCCATTACTGCCCGCTCCACCCGCGCAGCATCGATATCACTGACGATCAGCCTCGCGCCAGCGCCGTGCAGATGCGTGCACAGATGCCAGCCGACATGACCGAGGCCCTGTACTGCGACGCGCATGCCCGTTATGCCGTCACGCTTGAATCGCTGCGCCACTGCGCGGGACATGCCGTCAAAGATACCCTTCGCCGTCGTCGGCGAGGGGTCTCCGCTGGCATGAGCACCACGCGCGAGACCGGCAACATGGCGGGTGGTCTCGCGCACATGCTCCATGTCCTGCACATCCACCCCGACATCTTCCGCCGTGGTATAGGCCCCGCCGAGACGTTCGACCGCCCGCCCGAAGGCACGCATCAGCGCCGGCGTCTTGATCGCGCGCGGATCACCGATGATCACCGACTTGCCGCCGCCGAGATCAAGGCCTGCGACCGCGTTCTTGCAGGTCATGCCATGCGACAGCCGCAATACGTCCGCGATTGCAGCGTCTTCGCTCTCGTAGTCCCAGAAGCGACATCCACCCGCAGCCGGACCGAGCCGTGTGTCATGGATCGCGATGATAGCGCGCAACCCAGTTGGCGCGTCATGAACGAAGTTGACGGTCTCATGCGCATCGAAATGCGGATTATCGAAGATACTCATGGCGACCCCTTTTCAACACCGCCTGAAAGTTCGGCACTGACGCGATGATACAATGCATGATCTAATATTGATTGACTCAATTGATCCTGAATGATCACATTGCGCAGCATCGGACGCTTGCGCTGGACGTTTTGTTCGTTTAAACGAACGGTTTGAGATTGCGGAGTGCGCTTGACCATGCCTGTCGACAGTCCTTTCGATGACGAACGTAACGAGG
>NZ_DATGCW010000286.1:0-2901 GCF_035311605.1 Saliniramus sp. | reverse complement strand
GCTGCAGGTTCTCGGCCTTGAAATAGAACGAGGCCCCCGCCAGCGCATTCGCCGTGCGCGAAGTCAGAACCGGCGTGCGATGCGCCACGCCTTTCAGACGGGCGGCGGCACGCTCGACATCGGCGATGGTGGCGTGATCGGTCGGGATCGTGGCGGCGGGGGTATCGCTCATCAGAGGCCTCATGCGTCCTTGAAATCGGGCTTGCGCTTGTCGACGAAGGCGGACATGCCCTCCTTCTGATCCGCCGTGGCGAAGACTGCATGGAAAACACGGCGCTCGAAACGCACGCCCTCGGCGAGCGTCGTCTCGTAGGCGCGGTTGACGCTCTCCTTGACCATCATCGCCACCGGTATCGACATGCCGGCAATGCCGCGCGCGGTCTTCAGCGCATCCTCGAGAAGATCCGCCGCCGGCACGATGCGCGACACGAGCCCGGAGCGCTCGGCCTCCTCGGCATCCATCATGCGCCCGGTGAGGCACATTTCCATCGCCTTGGCCTTGCCGACGAAGCGCGTCAGACGCTGCGTGCCGCCGGCACCGGGCAGAACGCCGAGCTTGATCTCGGGCTGGCCGAATTTCGCGGTCTCCGAGGCGATGATGAAATCACACATCATGGCGAGTTCGCAGCCACCGCCCAGCGCGAAGCCCGACACCGCCGCGATGATCGGCTTGCGCCGGCCCGCGACCCGGTCCCAGGCGGTGATGAAATCGTCGAGATAGGTCTGCGGGAAGGTCAGATCCTGCATTTCCTTGATATCGGCCCCGGCGGCGAAGGCCTTCTCGGATCCGGTGATCACGATGCAGCCGATCGCGGCATCCTTCTCGAACCCGTCGAGCGCCAGGTTGATCTCGGCAACGACCGTGGAATTGAGCGCGTTGAGCGCCTGCGGGCGGTTGATGGTGATCAGGCCAACGCCGCCGTCGCGGGTATCAGCGAGAATGGTCTCGTAGGTCATCGCAGCTTCCTCGTCTTGATGCCCCGCTACCGGGGCCTTTTGGCTTTCCTCTATGGCTAGAGAAGCACGGAGGCGCGCGCAACGGGAAAGCGCGCCTGCGCCCATGCGCCATTTGATCGACAGATACCGACAACCGTGCGAGGAGACGCGTATATAAAGCACGGAGCCTCGTCATCATGCCGCCGGAGATCGACTTTGCCGGGATCGGCGCCTTCGCAGCCGCCCTGTTCATCGCCGCCGCCTCGCCGGGGCCGGGCGTCGCCGCCCTGCTGGCGCGCGTGCTCGGGCGCGGGCCACGCGGCGCCTTCGCCTTCACCTTCGGCCTGGCCTTCGGTGACGTGATCTGGCTCGCCTTCGCCATGGCCGGGCTGATCGCGCTGGCGCAGAGCTTCGCCGGGCTCTTTCTCGTGGTGAAATATGCGGGTGCGGCCTATCTCGCCTATCTCGCCTGGCGCCTTTGGACCGCACCGGTCAGCGGACAGGACATCCATGCCGATACGCGCCGCGAATCGCCGGTGAAGCTGTTCCTCGCCGGGCTCGCCGTGACCATGGGCAATCCCAAGGTGATGATCTTCTACGTCGCGCTCGTCCCGCTGATCTTCGATCCGACCCGGCTTGGTCTCACCGGATTCGTGCTCGCCTCCCTGGTGGCGCTCGCCGTGCTGGCCGTGGTCTTCGGCATCTATATCGGCCTCGCGGCACGCGCGCGCCGCCTGTTCACTTCGCCACGCGCCCTGCGCCTGATCAATCGCGGATCCGGAACGGTGATGGCCGGCGCCGCGATCACGATCGCGACGCGGTGACGGCGGTCGAGTACGCTGCCAGACAGGCCGCGCGGGATCAGCCGTCCCCGCCGACCTTGCGTTCCGAAGGCGCCCGGTCGCTCCCATCGTGATCACCCGGCTCCAGTTCTTCAGCCGCCTCTCCCGCAGCTTCCTCCTGTGCGGCCTCTTCTTGCGCCGCTTCTTCTTGTGCTGCCTCTTCCTGCGCAGCCTGCTCGGCCTCCGCCTCGGCCTGCTCGACCGCCCAGACGCCAGCCGCTTCGACCGCGACGGGCGAGGTGGTGGGCAGCACGGAGAGGTAGCTCTGCGTCTCGTCCGTGGGGGTAACGGCCCGTTGTGTCATGCGGTACAGTGCGTAGAGCGCGATGGCGGCGAAAGTGCCTCCCAGCACCAGCCAGAAGGCGAACGGGCCGAGCCCCCCCATCGCCCAACCGGTCACCAACGGGCCACCGATTGCCCCCAGACCAAAGGTGAAGACGAGGCCGCCGGACGCCGCCGGCATGGTGTCGGCATCCAGATAATCGTTGGTATGGGCCAGAAGCAACGCATAGAGCGGCGTCGTCACCCCGCCTGCGAAGAAGGCAGCGGCCATCAGCGGCCACAAACCGCCGCCGGTGAACCAGCCGATCGTGCACGAGACCATTCCCAGAGCGGCCGCGCCGAAGATCAGTTTGCGCCGGTCCATCTGGTCCGAGAGCCAGCCGATCGGGTATTGCAGAAGCAGCGCACCGGCGAACAGCATCGCGACGAACAGCGCGATCTGCGAAGCCGTCATCCCGATCTGGCTGCCGAAAACAGCGCCCATGCCCGATTGCGTCGCATAGATGCTGCCCAGCAGGAATATCCCCACAGTCCCCAGCGGCGAACCACCGAACAGCGCACGCAACGACATCGGGCGCGCCACCTCGACCATCGGAGCCGGGGTCACGGAAAGCAGGATCGGCGCGAACGAAACGGAGACGAGAATGGATGCACCGATGAACAGCACCGAAGTGCCGGCATCACCCGTCGTCAGCAAGCCCTGCGCGCCGATGATGCCCAGCGTCTGCGCGATCATGTAGGCCGAGAGTACCGAGCCGCGGGTTTCGTTGGTGGAGGCGTTGTTGAGCCAGCTTTCGGCAACGACGTAAATACCCGACATGCAGAAACCGATCAGCACCCG